>NZ_JBHVDX010000075.1:0-40927 GCF_042802555.1 Streptomyces sp. NPDC057474
CCCCGGACCTTGTCGGCCCGGGGCGCCTGGGGAAGTCGCTAGTCAGTAGCTCAAGCAACACGACCATGGCAGCCGGTGGGCCGGGCGCCATAGGTAAAGACGAAGGTCGAGTGCGTAAGCATGCGGCCCAGTATGCCACGCCGCACCACAGCCCCGTTCCGAGCCGGCTCCCCCGACTGCGATGCCTTTCCCCTGCCGCCTGCGGCGCTTGCCGTGCGGTGCCTCCGCCTGCCGCGCCGCTTGCCGTGCCGTTCTTCTGCCCGCGCCGCTTGCCGTGTGGTTCCTCCGCCTGCGAGCCGCTCGCTGTGCTGCCCCTGTCCGTGCCGCCCCTGCCTGCGGCGCTCGTCGTGTGGTTCCTCCGCCTGCGCGCCGCTTGCTGTGCCGTCCCTGCCGGTGCTGCCCCTGCCCGTGCGGTTCTTCTGCCTGCGGCGCTTGCCGTGTGGTTCCTCCGCCTGCGCGCCGCTTGCTGTGCCGTCCCTGCCGGTGCTGCCCCTGTCCGTGCCGTTCGTCTGCCTGCGGCGCTCGTCGTGTGGTTCCTCGCCTGCGAGCCGCTCGCTGTGCCGCCCCTGTCCGTGCCGCCCCTGCCTGCGGCGCTCGTCGTGTGGTTCCTCCGCCTGCGCGCCGCTTGCTGTGCCGTCCCTGTCCGTGCCGCCCCTGCCCGTGTCGCCCCTGCCCGTGCCGTTCTTCTGCCTGCGCCGCTTGCCGTGCGGTGCCTCCGCCTGCGCGCCGCTTGCCGTGCCGCCCCTGCCCGTGCTGCCCCTGCCCATGCCGTCCGCGGCGCCCTGCTGCGCCGCCCTTCGGCCCGCGATGCCTTGCCGTATCGCTCCTTCCGGCCCAAGGGCCTTCCGTGCCGTCTCCTCCGGCTGCGGTGACTTTCCGCACGGGCTCCTGCAGCCGAGTCCGGTGCCTTCTCCTCCCAGCGAGCCGGGTGGTAGGTGGGCGGCGGTCGGGGGTGCGGGGGCGGAGTCCCCAGTGGCCCGCCTCACGAGCGCGCACCCCGGTAGACTCGGCAACACAGCCCCCCGCCCAACCGCCGGAAGGCACCCCGTGTCATCAGCGAACCCCGCTGCCGCCGTCCCCGACACCGTCCTGGTCGTCGACTTCGGCGCCCAGTACGCCCAGCTCATCGCCCGACGGGTCCGCGAGGCCCGGGTCTACAGCGAGATCGTGCCGAGCACCATGCCGGTCGCGGAGATGCTCGCCAAGAACCCGGCGGCGATCATCCTCTCCGGCGGCCCCTCCTCGGTGTACGCCGAGGGCGCCCCTCGCCTGGACCGCGCGCTCTTCGAGGCCGGCGTCCCCGTCTTCGGCATGTGCTACGGCTTCCAGCTGATGGCCACGACCCTCGGCGGCACGGTCGACAACACGGGCGCGCGCGAGTACGGCCGTACGCCCCTCCACGTCACGCGCGTAGGGTCTGGCTCCACCCTCTTCGAGGGCACCCCCGACGAGCAGTCGGTCTGGATGTCCCACGGCGACGCCTGCTCCGCCGCCCCCGAGGGCTTCACGGTCACGGCCTCCACCGACGTCGTACCGGTTGCCGCCTTCGAGAACGACGAGAAGAAGCTGTACGGCGTCCAGTACCACCCGGAGGTCATGCACTCCACGCACGGCCAGCAGGTCCTGGAGCACTTCCTCTACCGGGGCGCGGGCATCACCCCGAGCTGGACCACCGGCAACGTCATCGAGGAGCAGGTCGAGGCCATCCGCGAGCTGGTCGGCGACAAGCGCGCGATCTGCGGCCTCTCCGGCGGCGTGGACTCCGCGGTCGCCGCGGCCCTCGTGCAGAAGGCCATCGGCTCCCAGCTGACCTGCGTGTACGTCGACCACGGTCTGATGCGCAAGAACGAGACCGAGCAGGTCGAGAAGGACTTCGTCGCCGCGACCGGCGTACAGCTGAAGGTCGTCGACGCGGAGGAGCGGTTCCTGAAGGCGCTCGCCGGGGTTTCCGACCCCGAGCAGAAGCGGAAGATCATCGGCCGCGAGTTCATCCGCGTTTTCGAGCAGGCCCAGGCGGAGATCATCGCCGACGAGGGCCCCGAGGTGGCCTTCCTCGTCCAGGGCACGCTCTACCCGGACGTCGTCGAGTCCGGCGGCGGCACCGGCACGGCCAACATCAAGTCCCACCACAACGTGGGCGGCCTGCCGGAAGACCTCGAGTTCAAGCTGATCGAGCCGCTCCGCCAGCTCTTCAAGGACGAGGTCCGGATGGTCGGCCAGGAGCTGGGGCTTCCGGAGGAGATCGTCCAGCGCCAGCCGTTCCCCGGCCCCGGCCTCGGCATCCGTATCGTCGGCGAGGTCACCAAGGACCGGCTCGACCTGCTCCGCGAGGCCGACGCCATCGCCCGCGAGGAGCTGACGGCCGCCGGCCTCGACCGCGACATCTGGCAATGCCCGGTGGTCCTCCTCGCGGACGTCCGCAGCGTCGGCGTCCAGGGCGACGGCCGCACCTACGGCCACCCCATCGTCCTGCGCCCGGTGTCCTCCGAGGACGCCATGACCGCCGACTGGTCGCGACTGCCGTACGAGGTCCTCGCGAAGATCTCGACCCGCATCACCAACGAGGTCGCGGACGTCAACCGCGTGGTCCTCGACGTGACCAGCAAGCCCCCGGGGACGATCGAGTGGGAGTGAGCCCTTGAGGCTCAGGTCCGCTTGAGGGTGCGCACCGGTTCTCCGGGCTTCCAGACCTGGACGACCAGATACTTGTCGTCCTCGACGTGGGTCCGTACGACCTCCGTCAGCTCGGTGCGGAAGAGGTGGAACGGCTCAGGCGGTTCCACCTCTTCGCCGTAGGCCGCCTTGACCGCGGGATCGTCGACCTCGACCGCCCGCCCGCTCACCCGCACGTCACCACCGCCCATCTCCGTGCCGGGGCCGGGGTTGGCCTGCAGCGCGAAGCGGGGGTCGCGGCGCAGATCGAGCGCCTTGAGCGAGTCCGGCATCATCCCCAGCCACAGCTCCCCGTTCACGAACCGGACCTCCAGCCCGGTCGTACGCGGGGAGCCGTCCCGGCGGAGGGTGGCGAGGATGTGATGGGTGAAGGCCCCGAAGCGCGCCTCGACAGTCTGTGCGAGCTCGGGTTCGGCGGCGACGAACGCGCCCCAGTTCGAAAGATTCTCCGGCATACGTCGAGTCTCGCGCGGATACCCGACAACCACTGTCCGGTTACCCCGAGCGACGTACGACGAACGGTTCGACAACGGATCGACCCGAGCGAGCGGTGCGCCACCTGACGCGCTTCTGTGACTTGCGTAACGGTTGCGCACTCTCTTCACGGGACGGACCTGTTCTGCGCGGGGGACCGACGGTAACTTCCGCTTCGTAAAGGAAGTCATTCTGGAGGACACATGCACGGGCCCACACCGCCCCTGCCCCTACCCACCGACCGGCTCCGGTTCGCCATGCCGCCGATGCACGAGTCGGTGGAGGACGAGCGGCGGCACCGCAAGGAACGGCTGGCCGGGGCCCTGCGGATCTTCGGGCGACTGGGGTTCGAGGAGGGCGTCTCGGGGCACATCACCGCGCGCGACCCGGAGTTCAGCGACTGTTTCTGGGTCAATCCGTTCGGGATGCCGTTCAAGCACGTCACGGTGAGTGACCTGGTCCTCACCAACCAGGACGGGCAGGTGATCGAGGGCCGCTACCACGTGAACCAGGCGGCCTTCACCGTCCACGCCCAGGTGCACGCCACCCGCCCCGACGTCGTCGCGGTCGCCCACTGTCACTCCGTGCACGGCCGCGCACTGGCCGCGCTCGGCGACCTGCTCGACCCGATCACCCAGGAGTCCTGCGCGTTCTACGAGGACCAAGCGCTCTACGACCACTACACGGGCGTCGCGGTGGACGCGGACGAGGGCCGCCGCATCGCCGGCGTGCTCGGCAGCCGCAAGGCGCTCGTGCTGCGCAACCATGGTCTGCTGACGGTCGGCGACTCGGTCGACGCGGCGGCCTGGTGGTTCCTGTCGATGGAACGCTCGGCCCAGGTGCAGCTCACCGCGAAGGCGGCGGGGCGCCCGCTGTTGATCGAACACCGGCTGGCTGTGGCGACGCGGGAGCAGGCGGGCGGCGATCTGGTGGCGTGGATCAACTATCAGCCGCTGTGGCAGGACATCAGCAGGAGCGAGCCGGACCTTTTGAGCTGACCTCCGCGCCCGTTCTTCGGCTGCGGGCTGGTCGTGGCTGGTCGCGCGTTCCCCGCGCCCCATCGGGGCGCTGATGTCGCTCAGAAGCCGCGGAGTACCGCCGCCTTGGTCGTCGCGAACTCCTCGTCCGTGAGGACGCCGTCGCGGTGGAGTTCGCCCAGCTCACGGAGGCGGCGGAGGAGGACGTCGTGGTGGTCGGCGGCCGACGGCGGGGCGGTGGCGGTCTCGGCCGGCCGGGACCGGTCCACATGGTCGGTCGCCCGAGTCGACGGATGGGGAAGCCGTGCCGTGACCGCCGTGGCGACGAGGGCCGTGAGCAGGTCGCGGCGGGTGCTGCCCCACAGGTCGAGGGCGAAGGGGTCCCGCTCCGGCGGCAGCTTGGAGAAGACGGTCTCACGCGTCACGAACCGCAGGAACCCGTCCTCGTAACCGGAGTTGGGCAGCCACTCGACCTGCACCAGTTCGCCGACGTCGAGATCCGCGGGCCGGTCGCGCGCTTGACCCGGTCGGACGTGTCGTTCCAGTCGATCCGTACCTGCGTACCGTCGAAGGAGACCGTGCCGTCGCTGGACCGCACGGACACCGGCACGGGCGGCCCGGGCAGGAGATAGGTTTTGGCGGGCTCCTTCGGCGTCTGCTCCAGCAGCATCGACTGCCGTATCTCCTCGGCCACGTACTCGGCGACCCCCGAACGGTCGAGATCGACCGTCAGCCGGTACGGGTCGGCCGCGTCCGGCAGCCGCCCTCCGGTGGCCTGGAGCAGCGGATCACTGGCCTCACGGAGCCGCAACCGGAGCCGCCCGCGCTTGCGTTCGGGCTCGTAGACGACACCGGACACCGCCTCCAGGGGCACGGCTACCTCCCCGTACGTCTGCCGGAACAGCGCCACGGAACGGTGCAGGCCCGGCGTGATCCGGACCGTGCTGCCGTCGAAGGCCCAGGTCCCGTCCCGCTGGATGATCTCGGCCATAGGAGGATTCTCGCAGCCGGGTCAACACGGGCACCGGGACTTCACCCCGCCCTTCTCTTGCGCGGAGTGGACCTGCCGGACGCGGGCCGTGTTCCGTACGGCACAATTCGCTCTCATCGCAGGGCACTTGTACGGCCGCACGGCTGTGGCAGTGAGCGGACGTACGTACGACGTCCCGCGACGACGATGAAGGCGTCCATGAAGGTGCCGATGACGGCGCCGACGCCGGCGATTGCGATGACGGCAATGTCGATGACGGCAATGTCGATGGCGGCGAATGCCGAGGGACGCGGACGCGGACGCGGCGCGGGAAGGCGGGCTCGGGCATGGCGGTGCAGGAGGCGAGAGGGGGCATGGGCGCGGGCGCCCATGAAGGCGGGTGCACGTGCGGGGACTGCCCACACGGGGCGCGCGCGGGACACCGGCGCGCGGTCGCCGAGTTCCTGCTGAAGCGGGAGGAGTTCGCGTCCGGGCAGGGGCTGCCGGCGGCCGTCGCGCACTCCGCGTCCGCCTCCCGGCAGTGGGTCTCCGACGAACTCACCCAGTCCGCGGCCCTCGTCGCCGAGCGCGGTCGCGTCGAGGGCGGGGCCTGGCTCGCCCGTCTGTGGCTGCGCACGGCGATCGTCGTCTGGGTCGCCGTCGTGACCCTCCTCCTCGTCCAGTCCCTCACCGCGATCGGCGCGGGCTGGACGGTCGCCCGCACCGCCGGTCTGCTCGCCGCCCTGCTGGTGGGCGCGGTGCTGACCGGCGCCGGATATCTGCACCGGGCACGCGGCGGCGTCCTCGCCCCGGTCATCGGCGAGGACAACCGTCTCTCCACCTCCCGTGCGATCGCGGCCGGTTGGGTGCTCTTCGTCGTCTTCGCGATCCTCGTCCTCGTCGGCCGCCTGGCCGCCGCCTCCGACCACCGCGAACGCGACGCCCTCATCGCCGGCCTCGACCTGGCCCGCGGCGCCGGCATCGTGACCGTCCTCGCCGTCGTCTGCGGTATCGCGGTCCTGGTCCGCCGTGTCGTCGGCCTCCGAGTCCTCGCCCAGCGCCTCCAGAAGGTCCGCGCCCACCGCCCTCGCGCCGCCGACCTCCTCACCGACGACTCGGGCCGAGGCAGCTTCACGGACATCCAGTACGTGATCATCTGCGCAGTCGCCCTCGCCTTCGCGGCGGTCCGCCTGGCCCGACGCCCCGACCAACTCCCCGACCTCCCCTGGGGCCTGGCCCTCCTCGTCCTGGTCTCCGCTGCCACCTATGTGGCCGGCAAGTACGCCGAGGGCGGCCGCCCCGTCATCCTCTCCGTCATCCGCGCACGCGAGGCCGGCGACCTTGACGCTCCCATCCGCAACGGCGACGACATCGAGATCCGCGGCGCCGGCTTCGTCCCACCCGGCGCCCAGACCGCCGACCACCTCTCCCGCATGGTCGTCCGCATCGGCCCCGTCCACGTCCACGTCCCCCTGGTCCCCGTCGCCGGCGGCTTCAGCAACCCCACCGACGCCGTCCTCACGGCCCCCGTCCCCGCCGACGTCGAACCCGGCAAGGTCGACGTCCAGGTCGTCACAGCAGCCGGCGTCGAAACCAACCGCTACACGATCGAGGTCTCAGCGGACTGAGCAACCGCCATGCGACGGTGGTCTCGGCCCCTCAGCTCGCCCGACGCCTGAGTTCGGGAGGCCCGGGTCCGGGCGGCGGACTGCGCTCGGAAGGCCTGAGCCCGTCCGATCCGAGCCCGTCCGATCCGAGCCCGAGCGGGCTGAGCCTGAACTGAGCCGGACGGTCTGGGCTTGGGCGCGCTGAGTTCGGGCGGCCTGAGCCTGAGTTCGGGCGGCTTTGGCGAAGCCCCTATGGGTCTGGCGGGGTCACACAATTCGGCAGGGGCCGATAAATCTGGCGGGGTCCAGGGGGCTCAGTGCCCCTGGCGGGGTTCGGGGCGGAGCCCCGTGAGGGTGCGGTGGGAGCGTGCGCGCGGGGCGGGGCGGGGTCGAAGGGGCACAGCCCCTGGGGATGGGACGGGTAAGGGCGGCGAGGGCGAGAAAAAGGCGCCCGAGGCCACAGCCCGCCCCCCGACAAGGCACCCCGACCCGGAAAAACGCGCCCGAACCCTTGAGCACCCCCACCCTTCCGAACGTATCGTCTGTTGAGGGGTCAACGGCACGGCGGACAAGAGGCGGCGCAGACCATGACTCACGACATTCGCACGGACTCCCACACCCCCTACCCAGACGGCGGCCCCGACTGGCGGGACACAGCCACCCGCTACGCCCTGCTGCCCCTACGCGTCTTCCTCGCCGTCACCTTCATCTACGCCGGCCTGGACAAACTCACCGACAGCGCGTTCATGGCGGACTCCGGGTCCGGCTCCATCGGCGACATGATGAGCGCCGCCAGAGACTCCTCCGCCATCCCAGCCGTGATCGACATGGCCCTGAACAACCCCGTCGGCTTCGGCTACGCCATCGCCATCGGCGAACTCGCCGTCGGCATCGGCGCCCTCCTCGGCCTCCTCACCCGCCTAGCCGCCTTCGGCGGTGCCCTGATCTCCCTCAGCCTCTGGCTGACAGTCAGCTGGTCGGCATCCCCGTACTACTACGGCAACGACCTCCCCTACTTCATGGCCTGGATCCCCCTGATCCTCGCCGGCGCCCCGGTCCTCTCCGTGGACGCCGCCATCCGCTCCCGCCGCCTCGGCGGCAGCAGGCACCGTGCGGGCGCCTACCGCTGAGTGCCACGCGCCCGACCACAGCTCACCACCCCCATTCATCACAGCGCAGCCACGACGGCTCGGTCACGGCGACCAACGATCCCGGCTGAGCACGCCTGGGCCGTGCGTCCGGGCCGCCCCCTGGCGCCCCGCCGCTCCGGGTCACGCTCCAGATCGAGGTCAGCCCCGGCAGCGCCGGTGACCCCGGCCGTGACCGCCCCCAAGGCTCGCCTCAGCCTGCGCAGCAGAGCCGGCCGGTCAGCGGCAGACTCCGACAACCACCCGCACTTACTGCGTCCTAGCAGGCCACCCCCACCCACCCGGGCCGGACCCCGGCTCGCCCAGGGCGCCGCCCTGCCTGCCTTACCTACGCCGCCCTACTACCCGGCCCGGCCCGGCCGATCCTGCGCATCCGCCCCCGCCTGGCCGCTCCCGCCCGTCCTGCTTGCTCTGCCGCTCCCACTCATCCCGTTGCTCTGCCGCTCCCGGTCATCCCGCTGAGCCTGTCGGTCCTGCCGCCCCCTCGGCACCTGTCGCCCCCACCGCACCCGTCGACCCGGTCTCCCCCGCCGGCCCCGCTGGCCCCGTCCGCCCAGACGTCCGGCGTCCCCGTATCGCGTGATTCAGCAAACCCACCGCCCCCGCCAGACACAGCCCCCCGACGACGAGCGGTATCACGACGAACCATGGTGTCTCCCAGGCATCTCCCGCATCGCCGAGATACACGACACCGGCGGCGCTGATGATGAGGCCGGCGACGAGCTTCCCCGGCCTGAACTCATGACGTAGCACGCGCCACCTCCGCCTGTCCCAAGCCGACTTCGAGGTCGATGGTGAGCGTGCCTCCCCTGTCCGAGCCCTTTTCGGGGGACAGCGTCAGCCGATCGCTCTTGTCCGGTGCCACGTCCACGTCCTCCTTGTCGTCACCCGGCAACTGGATGTCGCCGAGGCCCACTTCGACGTCGAGCCGCACCGTGACGTCCGGTGGAACCACCACCTTCACCTTGCCCGCGCCCACCTCCACGCTCGTGGCCAGCGTCTCTCCCTTCGGCACATCCACCTTGGACAGGTCCAGCGTGCCCACGCCGGTCCCCAGCTCGTACCGGGCCGCCATGCTCTCCGCGTTCCGCGGTGTCCACGCCGTACGGACCCAGTCGGTGGTGATGTTCGCCGGGAGCGCCGCGGTGCAGGCCAGGAGTCCCGCCGTGACCAGGGCCAGGAAGATCGACCCCGCTCCCGTACGGCCGAGGAAGGCGCTCAGGGCTATGCCCAGGCCGAACACGGTCAGCGCGCAGGCGAGGCCGGTCTGCAGGCTGACGGCCAGCGCGCGGTCCTCCCAGGTCGCGCCGGTGCCGATGCCGCCGGCGAGCAGTGCGAGCAGGAAGATCCAGCCGCCTGTCCAGCGCGGACCGCGCGGCTTCGGCGGGGGCACGGCGCGTATGTCCTGGCGGGAGGGCGGCACGCCTCGGGCGATGTTGACGGCAGCCGCTATGTCCCGGTCCCGGGTCCCCCACGGCCCCCACAGATAGCCCGTGCCGCCCACATGTGTTCCGTCCTTGACTATCGGGTCGCGCCACCAGGAGGGGTACGCGGTGGCCACGGGCGGCGCCTGGGCCTCCGGCGGGGCGTCGGCCACGGCTTGCGCGGCGAGCGGATCGGGGTCGGGTGCGCCCCGCTGCTGCGACCAGTACCCCGCGCCGGCCAGGAGCAGGGAGACGACCACGGAGAACGTCAGGACGGTGGTGTTGCTCAGCATGGTGAGGAAGACGCCGCAGCCGACCAGCGCGAAGAGCACGGCTGTGAGGGCCTGGCCGTCGACCCGGCCGGTGAACAGCTTGCGTACCTCGTTCTCCTCCTCGTCGTCGTACGGCACGAACAGCCAGGCGAAACCGTAGAAGATGAGGCCGAAGCCGCCGGTCGCGGACAGCACCGCGAGCACCACCCGGAAGATCACCGGATCCATGTCGCACTGCCGCCCGAGCCCGGCACAGACACCACCCAGCATCTTGTACCGCCGGTCACGGCGGAACTTGTGCGGAGCGGCAGGACCGCCGACCGGATCGTCGGGGGTGGGTTGCCCCGTCGCGCCGGGGGCGGACGGGTCTGCCGCGCCCGGGGAGGGGCGGCCCTCAGCTCCTGGCGGGTCGGTGGCGGCCGATCGATCCGCGGGTGTGCCCGCGCCCGCCCGAGCCGCCGAGTCCGCATGCGGGTGTGCGCCCGCGCCCCCGTGCGCGCGCGGCTCCTCTGCCCCCGTGCCCGGAGCGGGCACGGCCTCCTGCGGCTTGGTGGGCCGCAGGGCGTCCGGACTCGAGCCGGGGCCCGGATCCGCTGCCGCGTGCTGGTGATCCGTCATGCGTCCATCGTGACCGCCGAGCCGGTCCGATGGCAGTCGGGATGACCCTGGTCGAACCCTGATATCGGTCCGGGGGATGTGTTCGATCACGGCGGGGCCGAAGATCAGGGGCGTCTCGGGGGTCGACCCTGATGCCTCGATCCGCCGTGCGTGTGAACATCGATGGCATGCCGGAAGCCGCAGCACTGCCAGTCGACACTCCGCGGCCCCCGCGCAAGCTCTACCGCAGCAGCGACGGACGCTGGCTCGGAGGCGTCGCGCGAGGGCTCGCCGGACATCTCGGCCTGCCTGTGACCTGGCTGCGGCTCGTGTTCGCCGGTCTCTTCCTGGCGGATGGTCTCGGTGCCCTGCTCTACGCGGCGTTCTGGTTCTTCGTCCCGCTCGGAGTGGGCGGCGTCGACAACCAGCGGCCCCCGGCCATCGCCACCGAGACCTCCCCCGACGGCCGCCGCAGGCTCGTGGCCCGCAAACCCGACCGCGGCCAGATAGTCGCCCTCCTCCTCATGGTCGTCGTGGCCATGGTCTTCGTCGGCAATGTGGACCTCGGCGAAGCGGCGAGGGCGTATCTCTGGCCGACCGTGCTCGTCGCGGCGGGTGTCGCCCTGGTCTGGCGCCAGGCGGACAACGCGCGGCGGGCCCGCTGGGCCGAGGTCGGCCGTCGTCGGCGCACGATCACGCTGCTCCGCTCCGTGGCCGGCGTCCTGCTGGTCACCGCGGGCGTCTCCGGGATATTCGTCCTGCAGGGCTCGGCCGCCCACCTCGGCTCGGTGCTGCAGGCCGCGCTCGCGGTCCTCGTGGGCATAACGCTGCTGGCCGGCCCGTACCTCGTCCGTATGACCCAGGACCTCTCCGAGGAACGCCTGATGCGCATCCGCGCCCAGGAGCGCGCGGAAGTCGCCGCTCACGTCCACGACTCGGTGCTGCACACGCTGACGCTGATACAGCGCAACGCGGACAGCCCGAACGAGGTCCGCCGCCTCGCCCGCGCCCAGGAGCGAGACCTGCGGAACTGGCTGTACAAACCCGAGGGCACAGGAAAGGACGAGGACGACGAGCCCGACACCCTCGCTGAGGCCGTGCGGCGGAACGCGGCGGAGGTCGAGGACAAGCACGGCGTCCCCATGGAGGTGGTCGTCGTCGGCGACTGCCCCCTCGACGAAGGACTGACCGCGCAGATGCAGGCCGCGCGCGAGGCGATGGTGAACGCCGCCAAGTACGGTGGCGAGGGCGGCGCCGTGCAGGTCTTCGCCGAGGTCGAGGGAAGGACGGTCTTCGTGTCCGTCCGTGACCGCGGCCCAGGCTTCGACCTCGACGCGATACCCGCCGACCGCATGGGCGTCAGAGAATCGATCATCGGCCGCATGGAGCGCAACGGAGGCACGGCACGGCTCCGCGCCGTACCGGACGGCGGCACGGAGGTCGAGTTGGAGATGGAGAGGGCGGAGACGACGTCATGAGTGACGCGAACGGGGCGAACGACCTTGCCGCACAGGGCGGTTCGGGCACTGGCCCGGACGGGGACCAGGGAAGTCCGGCCGCGCGGGGCACGGGTCCTGCCGAGAGCGTGCCCCGCGAGTCCGGCCGGCCCGATGAGCCCGAAAAAACCGCCGCGCCCGGCGATGCCGGTGTGACCGCCGCGCGCGGGGAGTCCGCTGCCGCCGGGAAGTCCGTCGGGACCGAGGATTCCTCCGGGACCGGAATCTCCGCGGCGGCTGCCTCCGGGGCCGCGAGCGGGGCGGGTGTCTCCGGGACCGGGCGGCACGTCCGGGTCGTGCTGGTGGACGACCACCGCATGTTCCGTACGGGAGTGCAGGCCGAGATCGGCCAGACGGACCGTACGGGCGTGGAGGTCGTCGGGGAGGCGCCCGACGTCGACCAGGCGGTCTCGGTGATCACGAGTACGCGGCCAGAGGTGGTGCTCCTGGACGTGCATCTGCCCGGCGGCGGTGGGGTCGAAGTCCTGCGCCGCTGTTCGGCGTTGATGGCGGACGCCGAGCAGCCCGTGCGATTCCTCGCGCTGTCCGTGTCGGACGCGGCGGAGGACGTGATCGGCGTGATCCGGGGCGGTGCGCGAGGCTATGTCACCAAGACGATCACTGGCTCCGACCTGGTCGACTCCATCTTCCGGGTCCAGGAAGGCGACGCGGTCTTCTCCCCGCGCCTGGCCGGCTTCGTCCTCGACGCCTTCGCCTCCACCGACGCCCCGCCCGTCGACGAGGACCTCGACCGGCTCACCCAGCGAGAGCGCGAGGTGCTGCGCCTCATCGCCCGCGGCTATGCGTACAAGGAGATCGCCAAGCAGCTCTACATCTCCGTGAAGACGGTGGAGTCCCATGTCTCCGCCGTGTTGCGGAAGTTGCAGCTTTCCAACCGCCATGAGCTGACGAGGTGGGCGACGGCACGACGCTTGGTCTGAGCGAGGGGGCACCACGGCTGCCGATGTGTCGCTGGTACGGCCGTCGGGTCACCGCTGATGCCGGCCGAGGGATGACCTGAGGGCGACGGGCGGGCGGGTTGGCGCTCCCCGCTCGCCACCGGTGCGTCAGCTCGCCGAAGCCGTGTGATTCGCCGCCAGGCCGTCGAGGAGGGCCTTGAGGCCCAGTTCGCAGGTCCGGTCTGGGGCGGCGTTGTGCTCGGTGGCGGCGGAGGCGTCCAGGCGGGTGCGGAGCGGGGGAAAGACCATGGCGACCTCGGTCGCCTTGGCCATGGTGTCCCGCATCAACTCGGCGGCGGGGGCGTATTTCGGCTAGGGCGGACCAGGTCGGTCATCACAGGTGGCCAGGTCGGTCCGGCTGAACTCGGCGGCCGGTCGTCGGGCCACCGCCTTGAAGAACGTGTAGTGGAACGTGCCGGTGGCGTCCGTAGCGGTGCGGCGCAGGTCGGCGACGCCTCGGGCCCAGTCCGACGGGTGTCGTCAGGTCGGCGGCCAGGGCGTCCTCGCGCACGGACTCGATCATGGCGGTGAAGGTGTCGAGGGTGAAGGCCTTCACCAGGGCGGGGCGGGAGCGGTCGGTGTAGACCGTGCGGGGGTGGACGGTGATGTGGTCGTAGCCCGAGGCTGTGAGGAGGGGGTGGAGTTGGCGGCCTACCAGGGCGTTGCCGCCCCCTGTGGACTGGAGCTGGACCAGACAGTCGACGGCGGCACGGGCGTACGGGCTGTCGGGGTGGAAGAACGCCGAACCGTGGTCGCCCTCGATCACGGTCAGGGTGCCGCCCGGCCGTAGGACGCGGCGCAGGGCGGCGAGGGCCCGGTGCGGGGAGGCGAGGTGTTCCAGGACGAAGCAGACGAAGACGTGGTCGAACTCGGCGTCAGGGAACGGGGGTTCGAAGAGGTCTGTCTGGAGCCATGTCACCTGGGCCTCCGGCACCTGAGCCGTCACCCGCGCACGAGCCAGCGCCAACGAGGCAGCCGACACGTCCACCGCCGTGAACCGCGCCTCGGGGCTCGCCACGACCAGGTGGACCGTCTGGGCGCCGACCCCGCAACCGACCTCCAGGACCTTGGCGCCCGCCGGGTACGTCGTGTCGTGGTGGAGGCGGTCGGAGAGGGCGTCGGCCTGGTCGGCGAGGCGGCGGGACTCGTGGGTGGAGTAGCCGTGGACGTAGTTGTCGATGTCGATGTCGTCGAGGGAGCCGGATATGGGCAGGGGGTGGGGTGCGGATGTGGACGCAGTGGTCTTCATGAGGAGTGAGCCTCGTTCGGGAGGGGGGCTGCGAACAGGGCCAATGGGGAGTGGCGTAAGGGGACCAATCCGACCGGCCCGAGCCGCCCAGC
The DNA here is from genome assembly GCF_042802555.1 of Streptomyces sp. NPDC057474. Classification (NCBI taxonomy): domain Bacteria; kingdom Bacillati; phylum Actinomycetota; class Actinomycetes; order Kitasatosporales; family Streptomycetaceae; genus Streptomyces; species Streptomyces sp. NPDC057474. Next base: position 13,939 of record NZ_JBHVDX010000075.1, read on the forward strand.
TCAAGGGAGGCGGCCCGATCCTGCCAGCTCAAGCCGCCCGGCTAAAAGCCGCCCGGCTAAAAGCCGCCCGGCCCGCGCCGCCCGGCCCGCGCCGCCCGGCCCGCGCCGCCCGGCCCGCGCCGCCCGGCTCAGGCCACCCGCGTGGCCCCCGCGTACGGCATCTCGTCGAGAGGTGCCACGCGTACCGGGGCCGACGGGTTCGGGGCGTGGATCATCTGGCCGTTGCCGATGTAGATGCCCACGTGGCTGATGCCGGAGTAGTAGAAGACGAGGTCGCCGGGGCGGAGTTCGGAGCGGGCGACGCGGCGGCCGGCGTTGATCTGGGAGTAGGTGGTGCGGGGGAGGGAGACGCCGGCGGCGCGGTAGGCCGCCAGGGTGAGGCCGGAGCAGTCGAAGGCGTTGGGGCCGGTAGCGCCCCAGACGTAGGGGCTGCCGAGCTTGGAGTAGGCGTAGGAGATGGCCGCAGCGGCGCGGGAGTTGGGGGCGTCGGTGGTGGCGGAGGCGGGGGAGACCGGGCCGGTGAGGCCGCGCCGGGACGAGGCGGAGGAGCGCGAGGTGTGACCCGCGGTGCCGCCCGGGGTGTCCAACCGCGTGCTGTCCTCGGTGGTGAGCCGGCCGAGCAGCTGTCGCGCGTCGCTCAGCTTGGAGGTGACGGTCTTCTTGTGCCGCTTCAGCTCCGTCTGCCGGGTCTTGAGCGTACCCAGTTCGACGCGGGCGGCCCCGCGCAGCCGTTCGATCTCCAGCAACTGCTTCCGTACGCTCGCCACGTCGGCCGAGTGGCGGCTGCCGACGCGCTCGGCGAGGGCGGCGCCGTCCAGGTACTGGTCCGGGTCGGCGGAGAGCGCGAGCTGCCAGGAGGGGTCCATGCCCCCACCCCGGTACTGCGCCGCGGCCAGCGAACCGAGCTTGTCCCGTGCCGAGTTGAGCCGCTCGGTGCGGCGGGCGGCCTGGTCGCGCAGCTCTTCGAGGTTCTCCTGCGCCTTGTCGGCCTTCTCCTTCGCGCCGTTGTACTTCTCGGTGGCGACCTCAGCCTCTTGGTACAGCTTGTCCACCTTCGCCTTGACCTGGTCAGGCGTGAGCTGTGGATCGGCGTGCCCGGTGCCGTCGAAACCGGTCGCGGTCGCCGCGCCCGCGAGGGCGAACGTCGCGGCCGTGCGGACCGTATGGCCGCCGAGTGAGCGCTGTCTGGGCTTGCGGTGCGCTGCCATGTGGAGTCCACGTCCTCTCCGTACGACCGCCGTCCGCAGTACGAACATCGTCTGTCCGTACGGACCGCCTGGGGGGAGCGGTTACGCGTCCGGCGGCGGCCCGCACAGGGGGAGCGGGACGCCGCCGGACCTTCTCGGCGGTGGTGTCCGACTGCCGCCCCTGGCCCGGGCGGCGGTGGGGAGCCGGTCACCTGAGGGAGGACGCTAAACCTGGCTGTGACGGCACGGTAACGCGTTGTACGGAAGTGGCGTGCACCGACCATGAGGTGACCGTATGTGACCGTGATCCCGCCCTGGCGCCGCCGACTTCACGCTGTGCGATGACCGATGCGGCCATTTCGGACCGGTCGGGGGTGCGGCGGTGCTATGCGGCGCATATACGCAAGATCATCACAGCGTCGGACGTCCCGAAGCGCCACCCTCAGTGCCCCCGGTGAACTTGCTGTGCCCGCCCCGGTCCCGTCGGAGTACGGGTCTCTCATTAGGCTCCGCGCATGGACGTACTCATCCACATCCTCGTCGCCCTCCACATCATCGGCATCGCCTCCCTCCTGGGCGGCTTCCTCACCCAGATGAAGGCCATGGGCCAGGGCACCGCCCGCTTCGTCCCCGCCATGCTTCACGGCGCCCTCACCATGCTCGTCACGGGCGTGCTCCTCGTCGGCCTCAACCAGGCCGACGACCAGCCCGTCAACAACATCAAGATCGGCGTCAAGCTGGCACTGCTGATCGTGATCCTTGGGCTGGTCTACGTGAAACGGGACGAGGAGGCGGTGGAGAAGCCGCTGTTCGGCCTGGTGGGCGCGCTGACCACCGCGAACATCTTCATCGCGGTGCTCTGGACCTGAGGGCTCGCGCCCCTCCGCGAACCGTGCCGTTACGCCGGCCGCACCACGCTGTGGATCGACGACTCCCCGTCGTAGAACACCGACTCCTCGCGGACGTACGCGCCCGGCTTCGGGGCGTGGATCATCATGCCGTTGCCGATGTAGAGGCCGACATGGCCGATGTTGTCGTAGAAGAAGACGAGGTCACCGGGTCTGGCGTTGGCGAGGGAGACGGTGGTGCCGGCGGTGGCCTGGTCGTAGGTGATGCGGGGGAGGTCGACGCCGGCGGCCTTCCAGGCGGCCTGGGTGAGGCCGGAGCAGTCGTAGGAGCCGGGGCCGGTGGCGCCCCAGACGTACGGCTTGCCGATCTGTGCGCGGGCGAAGGTCAGGGCCTTGGCGGCCTTCGAGGCGTAGGTGGAGTCCTCGGCCGGAGCGGCGGTCTCGGTGGACGTCTCCGAGCCGGTGGAGGTCTCCTCCCGGGTTCCCTGGGTTCCCTGGGTGCTCTGGGTGCTCTGGGCTCCTTGGGTCTCCTGGGTCGTCGTCTGCGCCGCCTGCTGTCGCGCGAGCTCCTCCGCCTTGCGGTCGGCCTCCTCCTGCTCGCGCTGTTCGATCGCGGCGAGCCGGGCCTTCTCCTCGGCGGTGAGGGTGGAGAGCAGTTCGCGGGCCTCGGCGAGCTTCGCCTGGACCTTGGCCTTGCTGGTCTTGAGGGCGTTCTGTGACTCGGTGAGCTGTTCGAGGCTGTCGCTCGCCTCCTGGCGCTGCTCCGTCGCCTCGGCCTGCTGGGTGACGTACGCGTCGACGGTGTCCTTCTGACGGCCCGTCAACCGGTCCATCAGCTGGTTCTGGTCGAAGTAGTCCTGTGGGTTGTCCGCCAGGAGCAGCGAGGCCTGGTTGGGGGCGGCCGCGCCCGTGCGGTACTGGGCCGCGGCGAACGAACCCAGTTCCTCCCGCGCCCCGTTGAGCTTCTCCGTACGCTTGGCGACGTCGTCGAGGAGGGTGTCGACCTTCTTCTTCTGCTTGGTCGTTTTCTCCTTGGCCGCGTTGTAGCTCTCGGTCGCCGAACCGGCCTGGCGGTAGAGGTCGTCGACCTTCTTCTCGACTTCCTCCAGGCTCGGCTTGTCGTCGGTCGACGGGGCGGCTGTGGCCGTCTGGGAGAGCAGGGCCACGGAGGTGAGGGCGGCCGTGGCGAGAGCAGGGGTGCGTATGCCCACGCGCGTTCCGGCAGGACGCGGCTTGCGGTGCGGCGCCATGGTTCGGCGTCTCCTTCCGTAGTCCGCCTACCGAGTTAGCTGTCGGGTTCGGGCGCAAGCTTCGGAAGGTTTGCCCTACGACCCTTGCCGCCTGCGGCGGTCGGGTCGATTCACCCCAGAGGTCGGTGGGTCCCCGGCTCCGGCTGCCACGGGAGGCGTACCGGACTCGGCGGAGGCCGTGCGGCCCGGCGACGTTCGCCGGTTGGGTCGTACGGCCTAGCGAAACGCTAGCCAACTCGTGTGGCCCGTGTGAAGGTTGATGGTCGATATGCCCGATACGTTTTCGTGACCTTAGCCTCTTCGGCACGGCAGGCGGTATTCTCGATCGCTCATCGTTGTGGGGTGATCGCGGTGAGTGGTGAAGGTGGACTTCCCGGGGTGGCCTCCCGCTGTCAGTGGGGGCGCCTAGACTCGGAGAGCGATGAGCAGCCTCTTTGACGACAGCTTCCTGGCGGACCTCCAGGCCCCGCGCGGCCGCGCGGAGGAACCCCCGCCGCCACCCGAGGACGATCACGTACCGGAGCCGCTTCCGGACGATCTGTTCGGCGGGAAGTTCGACGTGCCACCGGACCGGGACGCGTACTACCGCGACGGCGCCCCCCGCCCCGCCCTCGACGCGGCGGCGCTCCTGGACGGGCTGAACGAGAACCAGCGCGCGGCCGTGGTCCACGCGGGCTCGCCCCTGCTCATCGTGGCCGGCGCCGGCTCCGGCAAGACCCGTGTGCTCACCCACCGCATCGCACACCTGCTCGGCGAGCGGAATGTCCACCCGGGCCAGATCCTCGCGATCACCTTCACCAACAAGGCCGCGGGCGAGATGAAGGAGCGCGTCGAGCAACTCGTCGGACCGCGCGCCAAAGCGATGTGGGTCATGACCTTCCACAGCGCGTGCGTACGGATCCTCCGGCGCGAGTCGAAGAAGCTCGGCTTCACGTCCTCCTTCTCGATCTACGACGCCGCCGACAGCAAGCGGCTGATGGCGCTCGTCTGCCGTGATCTGGACCTCGATCCGAAGCGTTTCCCGCCCAAGTCCTTCAGCGCCAAGATCTCGAACCTCAAGAACGAGCTGATCGACGAGGAGGACTTCGCCGCCCAGGCCGCCGACGGCTTCGAGAAGACCCTCGCCCAGGCCTACGCGATGTACCAGTCCCGTCTCCGCGAGGCGAACGCGCTCGACTTCGACGACCTGATCATGACGACGGTCAATCTGCTGCGCGCCTTCCCGGACGTCGCCGAGCACTACCGCCGCCGCTTCCGCCACGTCCTCGTCGACGAGTACCAGGACACCAACCACGCCCAGTACGCCCTGGTCAGAGAGTTGGTCGGCACCTCCGAGCACTCGGTCGACGTTCCGCCCACCGAGTGGGACGTACCCCCCGCCGAGCTCTGCGTCGTGGGTGACGCCGACCAGTCGATCTACGCCTTCCGCGGCGCGACCATCCGCAACATCCTCCAGTTCGAGGAGGACTACCCGGACGCGACGACGATCCTGCTGGAGCAGAACTACCGCTCCACCCAGACCATCCTGAGCGCGGCCAACGCGGTCATCGAGCGCAACGAGTCCCGCCGCCCCAAGAACCTGTGGACCAACGCGGGCGCGGGTGCGCAGATCACCGGCTATGTCGCCGACACCGAGCACGACGAGGCCCAGTTCGTCGCCGACGAGATAGACCGACTGACGGACGCGGGCGACGCGAAGGCCGGAGACGTCGCCGTCTTCTACCGTACGAACGCCCAGTCCCGTGTCTTCGAAGAGGTCTTCATCCGCGTCGGCCTGCCCTACAAGGTCGTCGGTGGCGTCCGTTTCTACGAGCGCAAAGAAGTCCGGGACGTCCTCGCATATCTGCGCGTCCTGGCCAACCCGGAGGATTCGGTCCCGCTGCGCCGTATCCTCAACGTGCCCAAGCGCGGCATCGGTGACCGCGCGGAGGCGATGATCGACGCCCTCTCGCAGCGCGAGAAGATCAGCTTCCCGCAGGCGCTGAAGCGTGTCGACGAGGCGTACGGCATGGCGGCTCGGTCGACGAACGCCGTCAAGCGGTTCACCACGCTGATGGAGGACCTGCGGACCATCGTCGAGTCCGGCGCCGGACCCGCGACCATCCTGGAGGCGGTCCTCGAACGCACCGGCTATCTGGCCGAGTTGCAGGCCTCCACCGACCCGCAGGACGAGACCCGCATCGAGAACCTCCAGGAACTCGCCGCCGTCGCCCTGGAGTTCGAGCAGGAGTCCGGGGCCGCAGAGGGTGAGGGCGAGGCGGCGGCTGCGACGCCCGCCGGGCTCCCCGCCTTCCTGGAGCGGGTGGCACTGGTCGCCGACTCCGACCAGATCCCGGACGAGGAGGAGGACGGCTCAGGCGTCATCACGCTCATGACCCTCCACACCGCGAAGGGCCTGGAGTTCCCGGTCGTCTTCCTGACCGGCATGGAGGACGGCGTCTTCCCGCACATGCGCGCCCTCGGTCAGACCAAGGAGCTGGAGGAGGAGCGTCGTCTTGCGTACGTCGGCATCACCCGCGCGCGTGAACGGCTCTACCTCACCCGGTCCACGCTCCGCAGCGCCTGGGGCCAGCCCTCGTACAATCCGCCGTCCCGCTTCCTGGAGGAGATCCCGGCCACCCATCTGGAGTGGAAGCGCACGGGCGCCTCCGCCCCGGTGTCCTCGGGCCCGGCCGCCGGGATCGCGTCCTCACTGTCCTCGTCCCGCTCCCGTTCCTCGGCCTCCGGCGGGTCCGGCTTCGCGACCCGCCGCACCGACGAGAAGCCGGTGGTCTCGCTCGCCGTGGGCGACCGTGTCACCCACGACCAGTTCGGCCTCGGCACGGTCGTCGGCGTCAACGGCACGGGCGCGAACGCGGAGGCGACGATCGACTTCGGCGACACCAAGCCGAAGCGGCTGCTGCTGCGGTACGCGCCGGTGGAGAAGCTGTAGCGAGCTCTACGCGGCGAGCGTCACGGCCGCGATGAAATGACTCGGGCCCCTGCTGAGCAGGGGCCCGGTCTTCGTTTCGCTGTCCGTCACGGGGTCTGTTACGTCGGGTCCAGCCCGTGGCTGCGCAGCCACGGCAGGGGGTCTATGGCGGAGCCGCCCGCCGGGTGGACCTCGAAGTGCAGGTGCGGGCCGGTCGAGTTGCCCGAGTTGCCGGAGTAGGCGATGGCGTCGCCGGCCTTGACGGTCGTACCGGAGGCGACCTTGTACGTGGAGAGGTGGCAGTACCAGGTCTCGGTGCCGTCCTTGGCGGTCACGATGACCATGTTGCCGTAGGCGCTGTTCCACTGGGTGCGCACGGTGCCGTCGGTCGCGGCCATCACCGGGGTGCCGTACGAGACGGGGAAGTCTATGCCGGTGTGCAGGGACATCCAGTTGACGCCGGACTGTCCGTAGTAGGCGCTGAGTCCGTGCCGGGCGACCGGCAGTGCAAACTTCGGCCGCAGTCGCTCCTTGCGGGCCGCGTCGGCCGCCGCCTTCTTCTGCTCCAGCTCCTGCTGGGCCTTGAGGTCGATGCGCTCCTGCGTCCGGCTGGCCCGGTCGGCGAAGTCGTCGGCCTCGGCGGAGAGGCTCGCCAGCTGGGTGTCGAGCTGGTTGTTGGCGGTGGACGGCTTCACGGCGGTGGCGTCGTCCGACTTGACGGAAGCCGTCGTCTCCGTGTCGTCCGACGTGGCGCCGACCGAGGCCGCCGCGATCCCCGCGACACCCATGACGCAGGCCGACGGAACGGCCACGGTCAGCAGGGCGGAACGTTTGGCCGGAGCCTTCCGACGCGATCGCGAGGCCGCGCGGGTGGCCGCCCGGCCGGGACTCGCGCTCCTGGTGGCCGCCGGGGTGACCTCCTCCTCGCCGTCGAGGAGCGAGGCGCGGTCCGCGCCGTCGGCCTCGAACTCGCCGTCCGCGGGGAGGTGTTGGTCCTGGTCGTACGGGGCGATCTGCTCGAAGGTGGCGGTCGCCTGCTGCGCGAAGTCCACGGCCTCGGCGGAGAGATCCACCACTACGGTCTGCGGGTGCTCGTGTGCGTCGTACGACTCGGAGGCGGAGTCGCCGTGCTCGTCGCCGACCGGAGTGCCGTCGCTGTTCCACTGGGTGGCGTCGAACGCGCCCGTGTCGAAGTGCTGGGTGCCGACCCACTGCTGGGTCTGGTCGGCCTGCCCCAACTGGTCCGCCTCGTCGGACTGTTCGGCCTGCATCCAGCCGTTCGCGTCCCACTGCCCGCTCGCATCGGGGCCCGTCGACTGCGTCGGGACCTGGGAGAGGTTTTCGTAACCGGCCGACCAGGACGTCGTTTCGTAACTGCCCGTGTCGTACGCGGCCTGGTGGTGCGCGGCGTACGGGTCGTAGTTCAGCGTCTGGTGGCTGCCCGTCGACCACTGCGAGGCGTCGTAGGAGCCGGAGCCGGTGTCATTGCCCGGCAGGTCGCCGAAGAGGGGGTCGGTCGCGAAGGTACCGGTGGCGGTCGCGTGGGCGCCGGTGCCGGAGTCGAAACCAGTGGCGGAGTAATCGCCGTACGTGGTGAAGTCGCCGTAGGTGGCTTCCTGGTGGCCGTACGACGCGTAGTGCGCCGGGTCGGCTTCCGGAGCCGGAGCCGGGGGTGTTGCGGTCCCCGACGGGTGACGATCGTTCACCAACTTCTCTTTCGCCTCGACGACAGGGGCTGGCAGAGCAGTGCGGTGACTGTACCCGGCGGTATGCGGGCGCGACAATCTTCAACGGGTTTCGCGCGCGCAGGAAACGGGCATTCGAGCGTCTTTCGGCGGTCTGCGGGCATGACTTTGGCTTTGCGTTCGAAGTTTGTTCGATAGTGGATCGCTGCGTGGGGGCTGTGGGACGCCCGCGCCGACGGGGGTGAGGCGTTTCGCCGGGTGCCGGTGTACCCAGGGTGGGGCGCGTTGTCGCCGTCGGGGAGGGTGTCGCGAATCGGGCGCGCGGAGGGGGCGCGTGGGTGTGCGCCGCGTTTATTGCTATATGCCCCTGTTTCGCCGGCCTGTGTCGAGCGTCACTGTGCGGTCGTCGGCGGTTGCGGGCTCACGCCACGGTCAGGTCGCTGGGGCGGGCGGTGGTGCGGGCTCCCGTCCGCGAGGTGTCGAGGGCCTGCCGTATTCCGGTGGCGACGGCGGGGTGTACAGGCAGGGCGAGGTGGCCGATGCCGGTGACCCGGATGTTCTGCGCCATCAGGTCCGCGTGGTCGACACAGGCCGTCTCCAGAGGATCCATCACGTGGTCGAGGTCGCTCCAGAACGCCACGAAGTGGGTGCGGCAGCCCGGAGCCGGCTCCCGCAACTCCTCCAGCACCTGCGAGCCCGGCCGCATCTGACGGACGATCGGGTGCGCGTCCGCCAGAGGCGCGACCCGGGTGCCGCCGTGTGGGGTGCCGAGCGTGACGAGCGTACGGACGCGGTGGTCACCTCCGAGCCGCTGCACGTAGTACCGCGCTATCAGTCCGCCGAGGCTGTGCCCGACGACGTCCACCTGATCCTGGCCCGTGCGCTCGCAGATGTCCTCGATGTGCCGACCGAGCAACTCGGCGGCGGTGCGGATGTCACAGGTGAGAGGCGAGTAGTTGAGCGACTCGATGTGCCGGCCGCCGTGCTGCGCGAGGGAGCGGCGCAGCAGGACGAAGACCGAGCGGTTGTCGATGAAGCCGTGCAGCAGGACGACCGGGGGCTTCTCCTCGGTGGGGAGCCGGGGGGCGTCGGGCGGAGGGAGCGTGGGTGTGATCCGGCGCTCCTGCGTCATCCCGGACGGATAGAGCAGCAGATGCCCGGCGAGGACCGCCAACTCCAGGGCGGTCGCCTTGAGGAGGGTCACGGACAGGCCTGCCGGCCTGGTGGGCAGAAATCGCTCGTAGAGCGGAAGAAGGGGCGCGAGCGCCCTGGTGACCTTCATGCCCGACCTCCCGTCGGCAGACGGGTGGACGCCTCTGTCCCCCGTATGCCCTAGTGGAAAGCCGCGGGTGCGTATGGCGGACGGCTGGTGCGATGCGACGTGACGCGGTGCGTGCGCGACGTGCGGTGCGTGTACGACGCGTGAGGCGCCGATCACTCGACGAGGGGTCCGGCTCTCCTGACTCCCCGCTGCCCTGCCCTCCGCCGTCTGCGGTGCCGATCCGCCCCGTCACCGCGGCCTCCCGCGGGCGGTTGGGTCGGTGCGTCACCTTTCCGACGACTCTCTTTGCGCACGCTTCCCCGTGGCGCGCACGCCACGAGGGCCCTGTGGCTTGCGGCCCGGAAACGGTCCGGATGCCGCGATCACCTCCGTGATCACCTCGGTCCCCGCGACGCGTGAGCCGCGGAAACCGGGAGCAGTGCGCGGCGAACGTGTCCCACCGTGTGATTTCCCCCTCGCTCTCCACCGCGAAACTGCCGGTTGCGGGATGCTGAAGATAACGTGCGTTCACTTCCCGGGAGCGCGTTGTGGGTAGGTGTTCTATGGGCCCGAAACCGCGATGTGTTCGGTTTGCGTGGTTCACGTGACATGTGTGGCCGTGTTCTGTTACGGGTTGGTGTAGTCGTTTCATGGAGGCAGTGATGGGTGTGGCAGCCGGTCCGATCCGCGTGGTGGTGGCCAAGCCGGGACTCGACGGCCACGATCGCGGGGCCAAGGTGATCGCGCGGGCGCTGCGCGACGCCGGTATGGAGGTCATCTACACCGGCCTCCATCAGACCCCCGAGCAGATCGTCGACACCGCGATCCAGGAGGACGCCGACGCGATCGGCCTCTCCATCCTGTCCGGCGCCCACAACACCCTCTTCGCCGCCGTCATCGAACTCCTCAAGGAGCGCGACGCCGAGGACATCCTCGTCTTCGGCGGCGGCATCATCCCCGAAGCGGACATCGCGCCTCTGAAGGACAAGGGAGTCGCCGAGATCTTCACGCCGGGGGCGACGATGGCGTCGATCGTGGACTGGGTGCGGGCGAACGTACGACAGCCGGCGGGGGCGTAGGCCGCCGGGTTCCTCGGCTGCGGGTGCGGGGGGCTTGTCGCGCAGTTCCCCGCACCCCAAAGACAAAAGCACGGGGCGCAGCCCCTTCTTTCTTAGCGCGGGGAACTGCGCGAGCAACCACACACCACCCGTAACCGCCCCCACGAACCCACGCCCCCGAGCTCTCAGGCGGCTTCCGGCGGTTCCAGCTCGGCCCGCATCGTCGCCCGCAACCGCAACGTCGTCGCCAGCCGCTGAAACGCCTCGGCCCAGTAGCCACCGGCACCCGGCGCCGCGTCCTCCGCATCTTCCGGCGTCGCCGTGAGTGGCTCCAGCCGCACCGCCTCCGCAGGGTCCAGACACCGCTCGGCCAGCCCCATCACCCCACTGAAACTCCATGGATAACTCCCCGCGTCCCGCGCGATATTGAGCGCGTCCACCACGGCCCGCCCCAACGGCGGAGCCCACGGCGCCGCACATACCCCGAGCAGCTGAAACGCCTCCGACAACCCGTGCGTGGCGATGAACCCCGCCACCCACTCGGCCCGCTCCCCGCCCTCCAACGTCGCCAGCAGCTTCGCCCGCTCGGCCAGCGACACGGCCCCCGGCCCCCCGGCCTCCGGCGTGGAAGGCGCCCCCAGCAACGCCCGCGACCACCCGGGATCCCGCTGCCGCACCGCCGCCCGGCACCACGCCCCGTGCAGCTCCCCCTGCCAGTCGTCCGCGACCGGCAGCGCCACGATCTCCTCCGGCGTACGCCCCCCGAACCGTCGCGACCACGCCCCGAGCGGCGCCGCCTCCACCAACTGGCCCAGCCACCACGACCGTTCGCCCCGCCCGGCCGGAGACTTGGGCAGCACACCGTCCCGCTCCATGCCGGGGTCGCACTCGTGCGGGGCCTCGACCACGATCACGGGTGTTCCGGCAGCCGTTGACGTGCTGCCCGTGTGGTCGACGGCCACACACGCGGTCGCCCGCTTCGCCATCCGTCCCGCGAGCGCCGAGTCGGGCAGGGCGGACAGCAACTCCGCGGCCGTGGCCCGCACATTCCTGCTGCGGTCGGCCAACGCGGCCTCCAGGAAGGGTTCGTCCACCGCCTCCAGTCCCGTGCGGAGCGTGTCGAGGAACATGAGCCGGTCCTCGGCCCGCTCCGTCGACCACGTGGACGCCAGCAACTCGCGTGCCGAGGCGGCGTCCCGGGCCCGTATCGCCGTGAGCAGAGCGACGCGCTCCGCGAACAGGCCCTCCTGCCATAGCCGTTGGATCCGCTCGGGCTCGTCCGGACCGGGCAGCACCGCGCCACCGCCGGGCGCGGCACGCAGCGCGAAACGCCAGTCCGTGTTCAGCCGGGCCAGCCACAGCGCCCGCGTGCCCGCGAAGACCAGGACCGCGGGACGCAGATCCGTACGGCCGCGCGCCGCGTCCAGCAGCGCGGGCAGGACCTCCGGAGGCGCCGCATAACCGTATGCGTTGGCCGACGCCAGCCACTGGGGCAGCAGTTCCATCAGATCGGGCGCCACGCCACGGCGCCCGCCACCGGTGCCGGGCCGGTCGGCCAGCAAGGTCGTCAGTCGCCGCGTCGCGGCGGGCGGCAGAGGCGGCCGCCGATCCGACGCCACCGCTTCCGGCCGCGGCGCCGCCCGCACCGGCCGTATCCCCGCCCTGCGCCGCACGGTCTCCACTGCCGCCGCGTCCAACAACGCCACGGGCGCCTCCCGGCCCGGGACCGACCCCGCCGGCGTACGACGATCCGTCCCGAGCAACGCGGTCGTGACCAACTCTTCCCAGGAGAGCCCCGACGTGGTCGTCGTAGCGGATGAAGTGCCTGAAGTGCTGGTCATGAGGGGTCCCTCCGAACGGCGACGGTCTGCTGCAGCTGAACTGGTGCGGTGGGAGCGAGGATGTGAGGAGGCCCCGTGGCCAAGCTGGACGCGGAGGCGGCAGCCGTACGCGACGGACCGCCACTCTCACCGCTGCCGCCACTCTCACCGTTGCCGCTGCCCGCCGCGGTGGCGACCCCTGCCCAGCGGCAGCCTCCCCTCAACACAGCGCCACTGCCTGCCCGATCGCCCCCTGTGCGCCCTCTGGCTGCTCCGCCCACGCCGTCAGCGGTGTGAAGCCGCGGTGGCCGCACTCGCCGAAGACCGTGACGGGTGTGCCGCCGGAAAGAGCGATGAGGCGCCACAGGCCGGGGCGGGAGAGGGCGGAGGGGGTGAGGGGGAGGGCGAGGTCGCTTTCGGTGTCGGCCAGTTGCCAGGAGTCGCCGGCCGGGGTGGGTATGACGCGGGTGAGGGTGACCGGGTAGGAGTCGAGCCAGGGGTCGTCCCGGAGGGCCGCGCCGTATCGAGCCGCCGCTTCGGACGGAGTGATCCCCGGCGGTCGTACGGCGATCGGTTCGGGCGCGGTGAATCGCTCGCCCAGGGCCGCCCGTAGCTGTCCCGCTCCCGGGTATGCCGAGACCTCCGCCTCGAAGGTCAGCCCGACCGGCAGCGACAGCTCGGGGGCGCGGCCGGCGGCTCCGTAGGAGAGGAGCAGTGCCGTGCGGCCCGAGTCGGTGCCGTGGAGCCAGATGCGGCGGGTGGTGAGGCGGGAGTCGGACGTGTCGTACTGGGCGAGGGCCAGCCAGCGGTCGCGGACCGGTGGGCCGTCCGGGGAGCCGGGCAGGCCGATCCGGGAGCGGACCGTGGCCGCGAGGACGTCCGGGAGACGATCGCGGCGCAGCCAGCCCTGGTCGAGGAGATGGAGGAGGGCGCACTCCTCGAGAAGGCGGACCGGCCAGCCGGGGCCCGAGCCCGGTATCGCACCCAATTCCCGTACCCGCGCCGCCAGTCCGGGGGCCTGGGCGTCGACCATGCGGGCCGCCGTCTCCTCCCACAGCGCGTACCCCGCCTGTTCCGCGGCGGCCAGGCCGCCGCGGAACAGGTCGGTCAGGCGCTGTTCGAGCTCCGCCGCGCCCGCGGTGATCCGGTCGGCGCGCCGCTCCGCTCGGCGACGCGCCGCCTCGGGGTCAGCGGACGTGGCCCCAGATGCCGCGTCCGTCCTCGTCGTCCTCTCCGCTGCGCGCGTGCGGCGGCCGGCAAGCCACTGCTCCGCCCAGTCCGGTGCCTGCCCGGACGGCACCGCCGTGTCGTCGCCCGCCCAGAGCAGCAGCAGCCCCAGCGCATGCTTGCACGGGAACTTCCTGCTCGGACAACTGCATTTGTAGGCGGGCCCGGCGGAGTCCGCGACGTCGATCACTGTTTGATACGGCTTGCTGCCACTGCCCTTGCATAGTCCCCACACCGTCCCCTCGTCCGAAGTGCCTGCTTCCGACCACGGCCCGGCCGCGCCGAGTTTGCTTCCGGCTTTGCGCGACGTGGCGTCAGGTGCCAATGCCAGCACCTGCTCAGCCGTCCAGCGCACCCCCTGCTGAGTCATGTTCTGAAGGTAGATCCCACCACTGACAATTGGCTTGCGCGATCCAATTTCCGCAGGTCAGACTGGATTGTCAGTGGCGTGGTGCAGTGTGGTCAGCAGATCCGAACCGGCCGAGCTGGAGGGGGACTCAGCCATGCCTGCGTCCGTTGGAACGACCACTGTCGACCCGAGCCACAACCAGTCCGCGCCCGCGAACGCGCGTACGGGCGGCGAGGTGCTGCGGGCGCATGCCGAGCACGCCTTCGCCGGTGAACTGACCGCGCTGGCCGCCCAGGACGACCGGCCCAGGCCCGCCCGCTGGAAGCTCTCGCCGTGGGCCGTCGCCACGTATCTGCTCGGCGGGACGCTCCCGGACGGCACGGTGATCACGCCGAAGTACGTCGGGCCGCGCCGTATCGTCGAGGTCGCCGTCACCACCCTCGCCACCGACCGCGCCCTGCTCCTGCTCGGGGTGCCCGGTACCGCCAAGACCTGGGTGTCCGAGCACCTGGCGGCGGCCGTCAGCGGCGACTCCACACTGCTCGTGCAGGGCACGGCGGGCACACCGGAGGAGGCGATCCGCTACGGCTGGAACTACGCGCGGCTGCTCGCCCACGGCCCGAGCCGCGACGCCCTCGTGCCCAGCCCCGTCATGCGGGCCATGTCGGAGGGCATGACGGCCCGCGTCGAAGAGCTGACCCGCATCCCGGCCGACGTCCAGGACACACTGATCACGATCCTGTCCGAGAAGACGCTGCCGATACCGGAGTTGGGGCAGGAGGTGCAGGCCGTCCGGGGCTTCAACCTCATCGCCACGGCCAACGACCGCGACCGCGGGGTGAACGACCTGTCGAGCGCCCTGCGCCGCCGTTTCAACACCGTCGTGCTGCCGCTGCCGGAGAGCGCCGACGCCGAGGTCGACATCGTCTCGCGCCGCGTCGACCAGCTCGGCCGCTCCCTCGACCTGCCGGCCGTGCCCGACGGCGTCGACGAGATCCGCCGTGTCGTCACGGTCTTCCGCGAGCTGCGCGACGGCATCACGACGGACGGCCGTACGAAGCTGAAGTCGCCCAGCGGCACGCTGTCCACCGCCGAGGCGATCTCCGTCGTCACCAACGGGCTCGCTCTCGCCGCCCACTTCGGCGACGGCGTCCTGCGCGCCTCCGACGTCGCCGCCGGCATCCTCGGCGCCGTCGTCCGCGACCCGGCCGCCGACCGCGTCATCTGGCAGGAGTACCTGGAGGCGGTCGTTCGCGAGCGCGAGGGCTGGACGGACTTCTACCGCGCCTGCCGCGAGGCGAGCGCGTGACGGGGCGAGGCGAGGGAGCGACGGGGAAGGCCGGCGGCGTTCCGGCCGACGGGGCGGGCCGGGCGGCCGGAGCAGAGGCGTGTGGCGGGGTGGGCGTGCGTGGCGGGGTGGAGTCGCACGCCGAAGGCGAGGCGGATCGCAGGCTGAAGACACCCGCTGAGGTGGAGACGTACGGCGGGGCGGATGCGGTCGGCGGCGCGGAGGCGGCGCACGTCGAGGCGGGGGCGGACGGCGGGGTGCGGGCGGTCGGTAGTGGGGCGTTGTTGCTCGGTGTGCGGCATCACGGGCCGGGGTCGGCGCGGGCGGTGCGGGCCGCGCTGGACGCGGCCCGGCCCCGGGTCGTGCTGATCGAGGGGCCTCCGGAGGCGGACGCGCTCATCCCGCTCGCCGCCGACGAGGACATGCGGCCCCCGGTCGCCCTCCTCGCCCACGCGGTCGACGAGCCCGGCCGTTCCGCCTTCTGGCCCCTCGCCGAGTTCTCCCCGGAGTGGGTGGCCATCCGCTGGGCCCTGGCCAACAGCGTTCCGGCCCGCTTCATCGACCTGCCGGCCACGCACTCGCTGGCTCGGGGGAGGGAGGAGGCCGCCGCCACCGAGCCGAACGGGCGGACCACGCGGCCGCAGGTGGCGACCGAGGGAACGGCACCGGGCAAGGGGCCGACCGGGGCAGGGGAATCGGCTGACCGGGCGGTCTCGACCGAGGACTTGGGTGAAGGCTTGGGCGAGGCGGCGCCCCAGGAGGTGGCCCCGCCCGGGGAAGCGGGCGAAGAGGCTGTTTCGGCTGAGAGGGCCGCGGAAGAGGCTGTTCGGGGTGATCCGCTCGCCGCGCTCGCTGAAGCCGCCGGCTATGACGACGCCGAGCGGTGGTGGGAGGACGTGGTCGAGCACAGGGGGACGGGCGGGGACGTCTTCGCGCCGTTCGCCGTGCTGGAGGAGGCCATGGGGGCGCTGCGGGAGGTGTTCGGGACCGGGGGGCGCGACCGGGATCCGGTGCGCGAGGCGTACATGCGGCTGCAGATGCGGGCCGCGCAGAAGGAGTTCGGGGACGACGGCGTGGCCGTCGTGTGCGGGGCCTGGCATGTGCCCGCGCTGCGGGAGAAGCGGACCGTGGCCGCCGACCGGGCACTGCTGAAGGGGCTGCCCAAGGTCAAGGCCGACATGACCTGGGTGCCGTGGACGAACCGGAGACTCGCCCGGGCCAGTGGTTACGGGGCGGGGATCGACTCGCCGGGCTGGTACGGGCATCTGTTCGGCGCGCCCGACCGTCCCGTGGAGCGGTGGCTGACCAAGGTGGCGGGGCTGCTGCGCGAGGAGGACCGGATCGTCTCCTCCGCGCATGTCATCGAGGCGGTACGGCTGGCCGAGACGCTCGCCGCGATGCGCGGGCGCCCGCTGCCGGGCCTGACCGAGACCACCGACGCCGTACGGGCGGTGATGTGCGACGGCTCGGACGTCCCGCTGTCGCTGGTGCACGACCGGCTGGTGGTCGGCGACGTCCTGGGAGAGGTGCCCGAGTCGGCACCGGCGGTGCCGTTGCAGCGGGACCTCACGCGGCTGCAGCGGCGGCTGCGGCTCAAGCCGGAGGCGCTGGAGCGGGAGTTGGAGCTCGACCTGCGGAAGGAGAACGACGCGGAGCGCAGCCGTCTGCTGCACCGGTTGCGGCTGCTCGGCGTCGAGTGGGGCGAGCCGACGGCCTCGCGCGGCAGCACGGGCACGTTCCGGGAGACCTGGCGGCTGTGCTGGGAGCCGGAGCTGTCGGTGCGGGTCGCCGAGGCCGGGGTCTGGGGGACCACCGTGCTCTCCGCGACGACCGCCAAGGCCGAGGCGGACGCCGTCACGGCCCGTTCGCTCGCCGACGTGACCGGCCTCGCCGAGCGCTGCCTCCTCGCCGAACTCCCCGACGCCCTGCCCGTGGTGATGCGCGTGCTCGCCGACCGCGCCGCCCTCGACGCCGACGTCGGCCACCTCGCTCAGGCGCTGCCGGCCCTGGTCCGCTCCCTCCGCTACGGCGACGTCCGCGCCACCGACACCCGGGCGCTGGCCGAGGTCGCCGCCGGACTCGCCGAGCGCGTCTTCGTCGGGCTGCCGCCCGCCTGCGCCGCGCTCGACACGGAGGCGGCACAGGAGATGCGCCGCCATGTGGACGCCGTGCACGGGGCGGTGGGACTGCTCGGCGACGCCGTCACGGGGGAGCACACCGGCCCGAACGGCGGCATACGGGGCCGTTGGCACACGGTGCTCCACATCCTCTCCGGGCGGGACACGGTGCCGGGTGTCATCCGGGGGCGAGCCGTGCGACTCCTGCTGGACGACGGGAAGTTGGCGCAGGACGAGGCGGCGCGGCTCATGGGGCTCGTGCTGTCGCCGGGTACGGCGCCGGCGGACGCGGCGGCGTGGATCGAGGGGTTCGTCGGCGGCGGCTCCGGCGGCGGAATGCTGCTCGTGCACGACGAACGGCTCCTCGGCCTGGTGGACGCCTGGCTGACCGGGGTGCCGGGGGACGCGTTCACGGACGTACTGCCGTTGCTGCGGCGGACGTTCTCGGCGTACGAGCCGGGGGCGCGCCGGACACTCGGTGAGCTGGTGCGACGCGGGCCGGGGCAACGGGAGAGCGCGGCGGCCGGCGGGTCCGGCATACCGGGCTTCGCCGACGGGCTCGACATCGGTCGCGCGGACGCGGTGCTGCCGGTGGTGCGGCTGCTGCTGGGGCTGGACGGAGACCTGGAGAACAACGGCCTGGAGAACAACGGCCTGGAGAACAACGGCCTGGAGAAGAACAACGGCCTGGAGAACTCCGACGACAACGACCTTGTGGGGGTGGCGGGATGACGACGACCGACGGACCGAGCGCGCCGAGGCAGGCCGCCGCGACAGTGGATGCCGGGGGCGGGTGCG
Organism: Streptomyces sp. NPDC057474; assembly: GCF_042802555.1. NCBI lineage: Bacteria > Bacillati > Actinomycetota > Actinomycetes > Kitasatosporales > Streptomycetaceae > Streptomyces > Streptomyces sp. NPDC057474. Next base: position 31,738 of record NZ_JBHVDX010000075.1, read on the forward strand.
GGCAGCGGAACGGGTTCCGGTCCGGCGCCGCACCCACGACGACCGTGCCGGTGATCCCGCTCTGGGCCCGGCCTCGTACGGGGGTGCGCGGATGACGACCGGGGCGACAGGGGCGACGCAAGCGGCGAGGCCGGAATCGGCTCTGAGCCCGCACCCGGACGTGGTCGACGAGCGGTTGCGGCGGTGGCGGCTCGTGCTCGGCGGGGACTCGGCGGACGGTACCGGGTGTGCGCTCGGCGGGCGGGACGCGGCGATGGACCAGGCGTTGACCGCGCTGTACGGGAAGGGGGACAAGTCGCGGGCGGGGCAGGACCGTTCGGCGGGGCTCGGGGCGTCGGCGCCGTCCGTGGCGCGCTGGCTCGGCGACATCCGGACGTATTTCCCCTCCTCCGTCGTCCAGGTCATGCAGCGGGACGCCATCGACCGGCTCGGACTGTCCGCGCTGCTGCTGGAGCCGGAGATGCTGGAGGCGGTGGAGGCGGACGTCCACCTCGTCGGCACCCTCCTCTCCCTCAACAAGGCCATGCCGGAGACGACGAAGGAGACCGCGCGAGCCGTCGTACGGAAGGTCGTCGAGGACCTGGAGAAGCGGCTCGCGACCCGCACCCGGGCCACCCTCACCGGCGCCCTCGACCGCAGCGCCCGCGTCAACCGGCCGCGCCACCACGACATCGACTGGAACCGCACGATCGCGGCCAACCTCAAGAACTACCTGCCGGAGTACCGGACGGTCGTGCCCGAGCGGCTCATCGGGTACGGGCGGGCCTCGCAGTCGGTGAAGAAGGAGGTCGTCCTCTGCATCGACCAGTCGGGGTCGATGGCGGCGTCCGTCGTCTACGCGTCCGTGTTCGGGGCGGTGCTGGCGTCCATGCGGTCCATCAGCACCCGGCTCGTCGTCTTCGACACGGCCGTCGTCGACCTCACCGACCAGCTCGACGACCCGGTCGACGTCCTCTTCGGCACCCAGCTCGGCGGCGGCACGGACATCAACAGGGCGCTCGCGTACTGCCAGTCGCAGATCACCCGGCCCGCGGACACCGTGGTCGTGCTGATCAGCGACCTCTACGAGGGCGGGATACGCGAGGAGATGCTGAAGCGGGTGGCGGCGATGAAGGCGTCGGGGGTGCAGTTCGTGACGCTGCTCGCGCTCTCCGATGAAGGGGCGCCGGCGTACGACCGCGAGCACGCGGCGGCCCTCGCGGCCCTCGGCGCACCGGCGTTCGCCTGCACACCCGACCTCTTCCCGGAGGTGATGGCGGCGGCGATCGAGAAGCGGCCGTTGCCGATACCGGACAGTGCGTGAAGGTGTGCGCGGGGGCGGAGCGTTCGGCCGTGCCGGGGTGCGCGGCTCGGGCGGGTCGCGTGTGACGGGGGCTGTGACCGTGGCGGCAGTCTGTAACCGGACAAGGGAGGTTGAAAAGCGGACATGAGAACGCGTCGGTGACATGGGGCTTGCGCGACGGCGGGAGTCCCGTGCGAGGATCGGCAACGCTTCACAGCCTTCACACCGGTGTTCGCATTTCGCGCATCTTCGCCCCGTACTCCGCCGTTCCGCCGCACGGGAGGGTCGTCCCGGTCTTGACTTCAGCAGCCGCGCTTCCCGGTGCCGGTGCCGTCCTGCGCGTGGTGCGCGGGGCCGCCGGGCGCCGTCTGGTGCGGGTGGCGGTGTTGGCGGGCGGGCTGTTCGTGCTGGGCGTTCTCTGCGGAGCGCGGGCGAGCGCTGCGGACGGGGCGCCGACTTCGCCGCCCCTCTCCGCTGCCGTCACCGAAGTTCTCGGGGCGGTCGGCCACGCGGTGCCGCCGGTCGACGAACATGTCGTCGAGCCGGTCGCGCGGCACGTGGTCGCGCCGGTCACCGAACGGGCCGTACGGCCGGTCATCGAGCAGGTTGCTCGACCGGTCGACGAAGACGTCGTACAGCCGGTGGCCGACCCGGTGTCGCGGCCGGTGACCGAGCACGTAGTACGGCCGGTCACCGGGCAGGTCGTGCAGCCGGTCACCGGGCAGGTCGTGCAGCCGGTCACCGGGCAGGTCGTGCAGCCGGTCGTCGAGAACGTCGTGCAGCCGGTCGTCGATCCGGTGTTGCGGCCGGTCACCGATCCGGTGTTGCGGCCGGTCGTCGAGCACGTCGTGGTGCCGGTGGGCGATCTCGTGGAGTCGGTCACCGAAGGACTGGCCGGGGTGCCGTCGCAGCTTCCGCCGGTGAACGGGATGCCGTCGCTGCCCTGGGTGCCGGGGCTTCCGGAGTTGCCGGAACTGCCCGGGTGGACCACGTTGCCGGTGCAGACGCTGCCCGTCGATGTGACGCCGCAGGAGTCGGGTCGGGCGGGGGCCGAGAGGCCGGGCCCGATCGAGGACGGTGACAGTGGGAGTGACGGCGAGCGGGCTTCCGGTCCGGCTTCCGTCGTGTACGGGCCGAATGCCGTGGTCGGCGGTGCGGTGGTCGGCGGTGCGGTGGTCGTCACGGCTCCGCACCCGGACGCCGGTGCCGGGGACCCGCCCATCGTGCGGGTGCCCGCGCAGCAGAACCCCGACGGTCTTCCGACGGGCGCCCTCGGCCGGCATTCCACCGTCGACAACGGCGGGCCGCGGCACGCCGAGCCGTACGCCCTCGCCTCTCTCGACCGGGCACCGCTGAGCCTCGTGCCCGGCGCCCCCGCGGTCGACGCCGCGGACGGGACCCGGGACCGGCACCGGGACATCCCCGAGTTCCCCGGCTAGGGCCGGGCTTCTTCCCCCGCCGTATCTGGCGCGCGGGGGCGAATCAGGTCTGCCCGCCGTCCGGAGGTCCCTCCCTCTTACGGAGACCCGGCTTCCGGAGGTCCGGACGGCAGCCCCTCGGAGCCGGAACCGCGACCTCGTCGAAATGACGGCGCGATGGCGCCGGGTGCACAGCCGGGGGTCCCGGACTCCAGGACCACCGACGCCAGGCGGCGTCACCGGCCACGGCCCCCACCCGGCTCCCCATGACCCGGATTCCCGAAGGAACTGACGCACGCGTGAACCAGAACATCCGCCGCTCCGCCGTGACAGCCGCCGGAGCGCGGGCTCTGCCCCCGTAGGGGCGGTAACGGACAACCGATCCTCCGGCTGAAACCCGGACGGCCGAAAGCCGTCGGCCTGGTCCGGGTGGACGCCGGGGGATGGTGGCGGGTGGTCTCCGATGGGGAGAAGATCACCCGCCGGGGGCCCTTCGGAGTCGGTGAAGGGCCTCGTAGGGACCTCACCGGACGTACCCCCGTCCGGTGAGGTCCCGCATGCGCGGCACGCGGTGCCAGTGAGTGCGGCATCATGTGACAGGTATCACCGCTCAGGTGTGACCCGCGATTTAGGGGGCTCCCGGAAGCAGCGATAACCTGCGAGACGGACATGCCGCGCGCTCGGACATCGTGTGCGCCTCCCTTGTGACTCTCGGCGGACGTCACGTTGCCCTTCGCGGCACGCCCACGCATCCAACGAACCGCTAGCTCACTGATAGGGACGGACGCGCGTGGACCTGTTCGAGTACCAGGCGAGGGACCTCTTCGCCAAGCACGATGTACCGGTGCTGGCCGGTGAAGTCATCGACACGCCTGAGGCGGCCCGCGCAGCCACCGAGCGTCTCGGTGGCAAGTCCGTCGTCAAGGCCCAGGTGAAGGTCGGTGGCCGCGGCAAGGCCGGCGGCGTGAAGCTGGCGGCGACCCCGGACGAGGCCGTCGCTCGCGCGACGGACATCCTCGGCATGGACATCAAGGGCCACACGGTCCACAAGGTGATGATCGCCGAGACCGCTCCGGAGATCGTCGAGGAGTACTACGTCTCGTACCTCCTCGACCGGACCAACCGCACCTTCCTCTCCATCGCCTCCGTCGAGGGTGGCATGGAGATCGAGGAGGTGGCGGCCACCCGCCCCGAGGCCGTCGCCAAGACGCCGATCGACGCAAACGAGGGTGTGACCCCCGAGAAGGCCCGCGAGATCGTCGAGGCCGCGAAGTTCCCGGCCGAGGTCGCCGACAAGATCGTCAACGTCCTGGTGACGCTGTGGAAGACCTTCATCGAGGAGGACGCCCTCCTCGTCGAGGTCAACCCGCTGGCGAAGGTCGCCTCCGGCGACGTCATCGCCCTCGACGGCAAGGTCTCCCTGGACGAGAACGCGGACTTCCGCCACCCCGACCACGAGGAGCTCGTCGACCACGCGGCCGCGAACCCCCTCGAGGCCGCGGCCAAGGAGAAGAACCTCAACTACGTCAAGCTCGACGGTGAGGTCGGCATCATCGGCAACGGCGCGGGTCTCGTCATGAGCACCCTGGACGTCGTCGCGTACGCCGGTGAGGCGCACGGTGGCGTCAAGCCCGCCAACTTCCTCGACATCGGCGGTGGCGCCTCCGCCGCCGTCATGGCGAACGGCCTGGAGATCATCCTCGGCGACCCGGACGTCAAGTCCGTGTTCGTCAACGTCTTCGGTGGCATCACCGCCTGTGACGAGGTCGCCAACGGCATCGTGCAGGCGCTGCAGCTGCTCGCGGACAAGGGCGAGGAAGTCACCAAGCCCCTCGTCGTCCGCCTCGACGGCAACAACGCCGAGCTGGGTCGCAAGATCCTCTCCGACGCCAACCACCCGCTGGTCCAGCGCGTGGACACCATGGACGGCGCGGCCGACAAGGCCGCCGAGCTCGCGGCTGCGAAGTAAGGGACGAGGGACAGAACAGCCATGGCTATCTTCCTCAACAAGGACTCCAAGGTCATCGTCCAGGGCATGACCGGTGCCACGGGCATGAAGCACACCAAGCTCATGCTGGCCGACGGCTCGAACATCGTCGGTGGCGTGAACCCCCGTAAGGCGGGCACGACCGTCGACGTCGACGGCACCGAGATCCCGGTCTTCGGCACCGTCGCCGAGGCGATCGAGAAGACGGGCGCCAACGTGTCCGTCCTCTTCGTACCGCCGGCCTTCGCCAAGGCCGCCGTCGTCGAGGCCATCGACGCCGAGATCCCGCTCGCGGTCGTCATCACCGAGGGCATCGCGGTCCACGACTCCGCCGCGTTCTACGCGTACGCCGTGTCGCAGGGCAACAAGACCCGGATCATCGGCCCGAACTGCCCGGGTCTGATCACCCCCGGTCAGTCGAACGCCGGCATCATCCCCGGTGACATCACCAAGCCGGGCCGTATCGGTCTCGTCTCGAAGTCCGGCACGCTGACGTACCAGATGATGTACGAGCTCCGTGACCTCGGCTTCTCGTCGGCCGTCGGCATCGGTGGCGACCCGGTCATCGGTACGACGCACATCGACGCGCTCGCCGCGTTCGAGGCCGACCCCGACACGGACCTCATCGTGATGATCGGTGAGATCGGTGGCGACGCGGAGGAGCGGGCCGCCGACTTCATCAAGGCGAACGTGAAGAAGCCGGTCGTCGGTTACGTCGCCGGCTTCACCGCGCCCGAGGGCAAGACCATGGGCCACGCCGGTGCCATCGTCTCCGGGTCCTCCGGTACGGCCGCCGCGAAGAAGGAGGCCCTCGAGGCCGCGGGCGTCAAGGTGGGCAAGACGCCTACCGAGACGGCGAAGCTCGCGCGCGAGATCCTCGGCGGCTGATCTTCTGCTCGGCTGAGCCTCTTGTGGGCCCGTACCCCTTGTCTGGGGTGCGGGCCCGCTGGCGTTTCCGGGTGCGGCTCGGTTGCGCGGCGCGCTCCACTGGAGTGGGTGGAGGAGCGGGGCGTAACACGACTGCTCACAGTTGGGGCGCGACGGGTGCGAGGCTCAGCGGGCTTCCGGGTGCAGGCGTTCTGGGCCGGTGGCTGTTTCTGATCTGAGTTTCGCTCGGAGTTTTTGTTGGGGCTGGGAGAGGGGGCCGGGGGCTGCTTTCGGGGGGATGCCGTGGACCGGGGCGCCTGGAGGGATCGGGGGTTCGTAGTGGTCGGGGGCGGTGTGGAGGGTGAGGGCGGTGGTGGTGAGGAGGAGAGTGGTGAAGGCGATGGCGGCGTGAATCCAGCGGCGGGCGCGTAGGTCGGCTCGGGCGCGGAGGGCGAGCGGTCTGGTGGGGCCCGGGTGGATGTCGGAAGGGAGCCGGACCAGGAGGCGGTTGAGGTCGTCGGGTGCGACCGGCTCCGGGAGGCGCGCCGTGACGGCCGCGCGGGCGTAGAGCAGTCGGCCCGCCGCAGCGGGCGTGCTCGCCTCCGTCTCGGCGGCCGTGTCGGGCAGGTCGAGGCCGACACCGTCGTAGAGGAGCAGGGTGCGGCGGTACGGGGGCGGTAGTTCCAGGAGCGAGGTCAGCAGCGCGCGGCCGGTGGGGTCGGTCGGCTGTGGTTCGAGGCGTTGGCGGGGGCGGGGGCGCAGGCGGTGCCAGGGGGAGAGGGCGTACTCGTGGGCCGCCGCCCGCACCCAGCCCGCCGGGTCGCGGTCGACGGCCACCTCCGGCCAGTGGTGCCAGGCGAGCTGGAAGGCGCGCTCCACCGCCTCGCGCGCGAGGAGGCGCCGCCCGGTGAGCAGATAGGTCTGCTGTACGAGGGTGGGGGCGCAGTACGCGTAGAGCGCGTCGAAGGCCTGGCCGGGCGTCAGGGGCGGCGGGGCCAGGTCCGGATCGTCGGCGCCGTCGTCCGCGCCGAGGGGCTGCTGGTACCACTCGGTCCCGCTCCGGACGGACGGTTCGCCGGAGGCCTCCGCCCCGGCTCCGGTCCCGGTCCCGGCCCCTTCCCCGGCTCCGGCCCCCGCCTCGGTCACCGGATTGCCTCACGCCGTACAGACCCCCGACGGACCAACCCTCGTACGAAAAAGCACATAAGCACATATTGAGCGACACGTGCGCGAATCCTTCGTTACGCCGGTAAAGCGCGTGTCGTTGGGAGCATGGCCGACGTGACACACGCGACCGACCCGACCGACCCGACCGACCCGACCGCGGGGCCGGGCCACCACCCCGCCGACCACGGCCGGGCGGCACCTCCCACGGCATCCGGGGCGCCCATGAGGCCCATGGCGACGACGGCATCCCTGTACTCGTCGTCGCCACGGTCTCCGCTGTCCCTGCTGCTGAGGCGGGCGCGCGGCCGGTCGTCCAAGCTCGTGAACGGGGTGCTGGGCGGGGCCCTGGCGGCGGGGCTCGGACTCGGGGCGTTCGTCGCCCTCCTGACGGTGCTGTGGATCAGTTCGCCGTACCCGGACAGCGGGCCCGGCGGGGCGCTGCACGTGGCGGCGGCGCTGTGGCTGCTCTCCCACGGCGTGGAACTCGTCCGCACCGACACGCTCTCCGGCGACCCCGCCCCGGTCGGCCTCGTCCCTCTCCTCCTGCTCGCCCTGCCGGCGGTCCTGCTGCACCGTTCGGCCCGCGACCACGCGGGCGACGGTTCCGGGGTGAGCGCCCGTGCGACGTGGGCCGGGCTCGTCATCGGTTACGCGACCGTCGGCGCGGCGGTCACGTTGTACGCCTCGGGTGGTGTGCTGCGGCCGTCGTGGCTGTGGGCCACGCTGTGTGTACCGCTGCTCGCGGCGCTCGCGGCGGGCACGGGAGTGTGGGCGGCGCGCGGGCGCCCCCGGTTGCCCCTGCCCGCGTTCCTCCGTGCCCCGGAGACGGAGGGCCGACGGCACCTCGCGGCCGCCGCCGGACGGGCCGGCGGGGCGGGCGTGCTCGTGCTGGCCGGTGGCGGCGCACTGTTGGTGGCCGTGTCCCTGGTCTGGCACGGTGGCGCGGCCCGTGACTCCTTCCTCCAGCTCACCGAGGGACTGTCCGGGCGTTTCGCCGTGCTGCTGCTCTGTCTCGCCCTCATCCCGAACGCGGCGCTGTGGGCGGCGGCCTACGCCCTCGGCCCCGGCTTCGTGCTGGGCGCAGGACACACCACCGCCCCGCTGTACGCCGCCGCCCCGGCCGTCCTCCTGCCCCCGTTCCCCCTGCTCGCGGCCGTCCCGGCGGGCGGGGGTACGCCGGTGTACTGGGCGGTGGGTGCGGTGCCCCTCGCCGCGGGCGTGACGGTCGGCTGGTTCATCGCCGCGCGGGCCGACGCCGACCGGACGGCGCCGTGGTCCGCGCGACGGACGGCCGCCGCGGCCCTCCTTGCGGCCCTCGTCTCCGCAGCGGCCTTCGCCCTCCTCACCCTCCTCGCCGGCGGCTCCCTCGGCGTCGCCGCTCTGGCCGACTTCGGACCGGTGTGGTGGCAGGCGGGCGGCGCGGCCGGGGCCTGGGTGGGCGTGGTGGGTGTGCCGGTGGCGCTGGTGGCGCGGTGGTGGCGGGTGCGGGCCCGGAAGGGAGCGGATGTGGTCGAGGGGGGCGCGCGGAAGAAGGCGTCGGCGGTGCCTGTGGCCAGGGGGACCGGGCCGGGGAAGAGGTCGGCGGTGCCGGGGGCCGAGGGGCCTGGACAGCGGAAGAGGTCGGCGGCGTCCGGGGGGTTCCGGCGCGGGCCGAGGGCGACCGTGGGTGGGGAGCTCCTCGGCGACCGGCGGACGGCAGCTGCCGAGGCGTTCCCGGGTGGGCGCCACGGGCAGGATGTGACGCCGGTGGGAGCGCGGGGTGAGCCCCGAACCGGGTCCCGAGCCGCCGATCAGCCAACGGCGTCGACCCTCTTGCCACAGTCTCAACCCCTTCCGAAGCACTCACGCCGGTTCGCTGCGTGGCTCTCCAGAGCGAAGCGGCGTCCGGCCGAGCGGCCGACGCCGACCGACCCCACGTCCACCCTCGGCGCCGTCGGCACGAGCCTTGGGTCCAGCGCCGGCGTCGGCACGAGCCTTGGGGCCAGCGCCGGCGTCGGTTCCGGCCTTGGGTCCAGCCCCAGTGTCGGCTCCGGCCCCAGCGTCAGTCGCAGCGGCGTCGTTGCTCCGTACGACGCCCTCGATCCGTACGCCTATGAGTCCGCCGCCCCCGTGCTCCCGCCCGTCTGGGACCCGGACTCCCGCGCGGCCCGCTGGGCTGCGTTGCGCGAGGTGTCTTCGACAGGCCGAGACGAGCACGAACGCACCCCTGACTCCGGCTCCGGCTCCGGCCCCACCCATGTGTCCGGCTCCAGCCCCGCTTCTGGCCTCGGCCCCGCATCCGGCTCCGGCCCCGGCCTCGCTTCTGGCCCTGCCCCCGTATCCGGCGGCCCCGTATTCGGCGGCCCCGCATCCGCCTCCGGCCAGGCGTATGACCCCGGCCCCCCCCCCCCCCCCCGCCCCCCCCCCCCCCCCCGGCCCCCCCCCCCCCCCCCCCCCCCCCCCCCCCCCCCCCCCCCCCCCCCCCCCCCC
>NZ_JBHVDX010000076.1:0-40886 GCF_042802555.1 Streptomyces sp. NPDC057474
CGGGCGGGGGCCGGGGGTGCGGGGGGCCCCGCGCCCACCCCACGTGGCGCCGCCGCCACGCCTCACTCGCCGTACAGGCGTCCGACGACCGCTGGTATCTCATCAACGCCACGCCGGACATCGGCGACCAGATCGAAGACTGCCCCGCACTGCGTCCCGTACCCGTACCCATCCGCGGCTCCGCTTCCGGCCCCCGGGCCGGTTCGCGGCGGACGCCGATCGCCGGGCTGATCCTGACCGACGCCGAACTCGACCACACTCTCGGCATCGCCCGGCTGCGCGAAGCCGGTGCCGACGGGCTGGAGTTGCTCGCCAGCGCGTCCGTGCGCGAGGCACTGCTCACCGGGCTGCGTCTGGAGGCCGTCCTCGGCCCGTACACGCCGCTCACCTGGCGCGAACTGTCCCAGGAGCGGCCCGTACCGCTCACCGAGGACTCAACCGTCACGATCAGCGCGATCCCCGTCTCCGGCAAACGCCCCCGCTACGCGGTGCACCTGCCCGACCCTGAAGGCGATGCCGGTCCTGAAAGCGACACCTGGGTCGTCGCGCTGCTTCTCACCGACCGCACCACCGGAGCGAAAGCCGTTTACGCGCCCGCACTCGCCGCCTGGCCGGACGCCCTGCGGTCCGCTGTCGCCGAAGCCGACTGCGTGATCGTCGACGGCACGTTCTGGGACGACGAGGAACCCCGGCGCACAGGCATCTCCACCCGCACCGCGACCGGTATGGGGCACCTCCCGATCGACGGGCCGGGCGGCACCGCGGAGCGCCTGGCGCCGCTTCGCGCCCGCTGTCTCTACACCCATCTGAACAACACCAATCCCCTCGTCGATCCGAGCGCACCGCAGTACGAACGGCTGGCCGACCAGGGCATCGAGGTGGCCGGAGACGGAATGGTGATCCAACTGTGAGCACAGATATCGGCTCAGGTATCCGCACAGGCGTCGGCACAGGTGTCGCGACGGGCTTCGAGGAACGGCTGAGAGCCGTGGCCCGAGACCATTACCACGACCGCCATCCCTTCAACGTACGTATGCATCAGGGGGAGTTGACCCCCGACGAGCTGCGCCGCTGGATCCTCAACCGGTTCCACTATCAGCGGCACATCCCCGTCAAGGACGCCCTGGTCCTGGCCAAGCTGGGCACCCCGCGGCTGCGCCGTATGTGGCTGCGGCGGATCGAGGAGCACGACGGCCGGACCGAGGGCGAAGGCGGCATCGAGCGGTGGCTGAGGCTGGGCGAGGCCGCTGGGCTCGACCGGTCGGATCTGCTGTCCGGTGAGGGAGTACTGCCCGGAGTACGGCTGGCGGTGGACGGATACGTCAACTTCTGCCGGCTCCGCTCCCCGCTGGAGGCCGTCGCGGCGTCCCTGACCGAGCTGTCCGCACCGGGCATCATGCGCACGCGCATCGCCGCGTTCGAGCGTCACTACCGGTGGATCGACGCCGACGGTCTCGCCTATTTCCGTACCCGTGAGACCCAGGGCCGGCAGGACAGCGGCGAGGCACTGGGCCTCGTCCTGGACTGGGCCGGCACGGAGGCCGATCAGGAGCGTGCCGTGGCGGCCCTCGCCTTCAAGTGTGACGTGTTGTGGTCGCTGCTCGACGCGATCGACCACGGCGACCGGAAGGAGCGCCAGTGACCGTGACTGCGAGTGCGAGTGCGACCGAATGGCGGCCGGCCCTGGCGCGCTCGGTGGTACTCCGCCACGACCGGGTGCGCCGGACGGACCTGTTGGTCCTGCCGGAACGGGTGGTGGTCCTCGCCGGCCGGGCTGCCGAGGTCCTCCGGCTGTGCGACGGGCGACGGCACGTGGACGAGATCGTCGAGGAGTTGGCGGCACGCTTCCCCGGCGCCCCCGTAGCGGCCGAAGTCCCCCGATTCCTCCACCGCGTACGCGAGGAGGGCTGGCTGCGATGACGAGTCCGCTGCCGTCAGGCACAGCTCCGCCGGCGCCCTGGGCCCTGCTGGCCGAACTCACCCACGCCTGCCCGCTGCACTGCCCCTACTGCTCCAACCCCCTGGAACTCACCCGGCGTTCACACGAACTCTCCGCCGAGGAATGGGACGACGTGTTCCGGCAGGCGGCGGACCTCGGCGTCGTACACACTCACCTATCCGGTGGCGAGCCACTGCTGCGCCGCGATCTCACAGCCGTTGTCGCCGCCGCCGAATCGGCCGGGATCTACACCCAACTGGTCACCAGTGGCGTCGGGTTGAGCACGGCGAGGATGTCCGCGCTCGTGTCCGCCGGACTGCGCAGCGTACAGCTGTCAGTACAGCACTCGGATCCGGTGGCATCCGACCGGATCGCCGGTCACCGGTCGTTCGAGGCGAAGGAACGGGCCGCCGCTCTCGTACGCGACGCGGGTCTGCCGCTGGGCCTCAACGTCGTCCTGCACCGCGACAACCTCGACGCCGTCGACGACATCGTGGACCTGGGTGTGGCCTGGGGCGCCGAGCGGGTCGAGCTGGCCAACGTCCAGTTCCACGGGTGGGCCCTGCGTAACCGCACCGCGCTGCTGCCCACCCGTGACCAGCTGTCCCGCGCCCGGGAGGCGGTCGAGCGCCGACGGGAGCAACTGGCGGGCACCATCGAACTGGTGTGGGTCGTGCCGGACTACTTCGACGGCGTGCCGAAGCCGTGCATGGGCGGCTGGGGTGCGGTGTCGCTGACGGTCGCCCCGGACGGCGCCGTCCTGCCGTGCCCCGCGTCCCGGGACCTGCTGGGCCCGGACGTATTGAACGTACGCGACCGGTCCCTGGAGTGGATCTGGAACAGTTCCCCGGCCTTCGACCGCTATCGCGGCACCGAATGGATGAGCGGACCCTGCGGTGGCTGTCCCCGCCGCGAGATCGACTTCGGCGGCTGCCGCTGTCAGGCCCACGCGCTCACCGGTGACGCCGCCCGCACCGACCCCGCCTGCGCGCTCTCCCCCGACCACGCTCTCGTACGCACCCTGTCGCGGACGCCGCGCACGGACGCCCCGTCCGCCGACACCGACGCCTCGCGCTACGTCTACCGCGGGCCCGATCGCCACCACACGGAAGCCACGAGGGGTGTCAAGCGATGACCAGAACGCACCGCAGACAAGGCCGACGGAAAGGCCGCAGACAAGACCGGAGACAAGTAGGGGTCGCCGCCGGCACGCTCGCCCTGCTGCTCTCCGCCAGTGCCTGCGGCTCGGGCTCCGGTTCACAGGACTCGGCCGACGACCCCATCGTGATCGGTGTCTCCTTACCGCTCACCGGGGACTTCTCCGAACCCGGCAAGGGCGTCGAACGGGGCTACAAGGCCTGGGCGAAGATCGTCAACGACCATGGCGGACTGCTGGGCCGCGAGGTCGAGTTGAAGATCCTCGACGACCAGTCCAACGCCGACCGCGTCGTCTCCGACTACGAGCAACTGATCGGCAGGGACGAGGTCGACCTGCTCTTCGGGCCGTTCTCCACCCGGCTAGTCGTCCCGTCCGCGCGTCTGGCCGAGGAGTACGGGATGCTCTTCGTCGAACCGGCGGGTGCGGCCCCGGAAGTCTTCGAGCAGGGCTTCAAGAACCTCTTCTACGCCGCTCCGGCCGTCGCCGACGACCACTACAACCTCCTGGCCGACCACATCCTGGCCATGCCGGAGAGCGAGCGTCCGAAGACGGTCGCGTACGCCGCCATGGACGACCCCTTCGCCCAGGGAACCGCGTACGGGCTGAGGGAGAAGCTGGAGAAGGGCGGCATCAGGACCGTCGCCGACGAGGTCTACCCGCCCAACACCACCGACTTCGGCAGCATCGCCGCCAAGATCGCCGACTCGAAGGCCGACATGGTGGTGGGCGGCACCCAGTACCAGGACGGCGTCAACCTGATCGTCGCCCTGCAGCAGCTCGACTACCAGCCGACGCTGGCCGCCTTCTCCACCGCGCCGACCGAGCCGGAGTTCGCCAAGGCCATCGGCAACAAGACCGAGGGCATTCTCGCGCCCACCGGCTACACCCAGAAGGCCGACTACCCGAGCAACAAGGAGTTCGTCGAGAAGTACACCGAGCAGTTCGGCAAAGCGCCGGAGGAGGACGAGGCCAACGCCTACACGACCGGTCAGGTGGTGGCCGCCGCCGTCGAGGCCGCCCAGTGCGCCTCCCAGGACCCGGACTGCCAGAGCAAACTGGTGGAGTGGCTCCGCGGCCATCAGGTGGAGACCGTCGTGGGGCCGTTGAAGTGGGACGGCAAGGGCAGACCGCAGAGCGCGCACATGATCCAGCAGTGGGTCGGCGGTGAGATACAGATCGTGCTCCCCGAGGCGCAGAGGGAAGCCGATCTGATCTATCCGAAACCGACGTGGTGAGGCCGGCATGCCCTCCGCGAGCCTCGTCTTCCAGAGCCTTGTCCTCGGCGTGCTGCTGGGGTGGGCTGTACGCCCTCCTGGCGGCGGGTCTCACCCTCTACTTCGGCGTGATGCGCGTCGTGATGATCGCCCACTCCGCCTTCCTGATCCTCGCCGCCTACCTCGCCTGGTTCGCGCACCGGGAGACCGGTGTCGACCCTCTCCTCACCCTGTTCGTCACCGTGCCGCTGTTCTTCGCCGCGGGCGTCGCCATGCAACGGCTGCTTCTGACCCGGCTCCGCCCGGCGACGCTCACCATGATGTCCGTGCTGCTCACGTTCGCGGTGGCGCTGGTCATCGAGGGGCTGCTCGGGTACGCGTTCAGCGGCACCCAGCGCCGTATCCGGCTCGGCTACAGCTCCGCGAGCATCGAGTTCCTCGGGGCACGCGTGGCGGTGGTGAAGCTGATCGCCTTCGGCATGGCCGCACTCGCCCTGCTCGGCCTCTACCTCCTCATGAAGCACAGCCGGTTCGGCCAGGCACTGCGCGCCACCATCCAGCACCGGGACGCCGCCCGGCTGCTCGGCATCGACACCGACCGGATCGCCGGATACGGGTTCGGCCTCGGTCTCGCCACGGCGGCCGTCGGCGGCGCGGCGCTCGCCCTCGACACCACCATCTACCCCTCGCTGCACTGGCACTGGATCGGCCCACTGATGGCCATCATCGTCGTCGGCGGACTCGGCAGTGTGCCGGGCGCCGCCATCGCCGCCATGACGCTGGGCATTCTGCAGAGCCTGCTGCAACTGGAGCTGTCCACCACCTGGGCGCAGACCGTCTTCTACGTCGCGCTCTTCGCCACGCTGGCCGTCAGGCCACAAGGGTTCTTCGGGGGGCGGCTTGCGCAGAGGTTCTGACCCCAGGTTCATGAACTCCAGATACGTACAACATAGATACGTACAACCCAGGTACGTACATCTCGGCGTTCTGCTCCTGGCAGCCGCCGTAGCGCTCACCTTCCCGTCCATCGCCCCGAGCCCCTACGAGATCACCGTGGGCATCGCCATCCTCAACTACGCGGTGCTCTCCACCTCCTGGAACTTCGTCGGCGGATTCACGGGCTATGTCTCCCTCGGGCACGGGGCGTTCGCCGGACTCGGGGCCTACGGGACCGGACTGCTGGTCGCCAAGGGCGAACTCCCGCCCTTCGCCGCGCTGTTCGTCGCCGCGCTGATGGTGGCGGCGCTCGCTGTCCCGGTCGGCTACGCCGCCCTGCGGGTACGCGGTGCCTCCTTCGTCATCGTCTCGATCGCCCTCGTCCTCATCCTGCTGCTGGTCTTCCAGAGCTGGGCTTCCCTCACCGGCGGTTCCCGGGGACTCGTCGTACCGCGGCCCTTCCCCGGCATGCTGCGTGCCGAGCACCACCGGACCTTCTACTTCCTCTTCCTGGCACTGCTCGCGCTGGCCCTGCTGGTGTGGTGGGTCATCGACCGGTCGCGGTTCGGCATGGGCCTGAAAGCGATCCGCGAGGACGAGGACAAGGCCCAGTCACTCGGCATCCCCACGTTCACGTACAAGCTGGTGGTCTTCGTCGTCTCCGCCGCCTTCACCGCGCTGGCCGGCGGGTTGTACGCCCTGTGGTTCGGCGACCTCGACCCGGTCTTCCAGTTCTCCATCCTCAGCGGGTCGTACATGGTGCTGATGGCACTGCTCGGCGGTGTACGCCAGTTGTACGGACCGCTGCTGGGAGCGTTGATCGTCGGGTACGCCCTGGAGTACTCCAAGGTCGAGTACGGAGACACACCCCTGCATCTGGTCGTGGCGGGGCTGCTCCTCGGCGTCGTCGTGACGTTCATGCCGGACGGCGTCATCCCGGCCGCCGGCGCTCTGCTGCGCCGGTTCCGCCGGACCGGCGACGCCTCCATCCGGGAGGTGACCGCGGCCGAACTGCGGGAGCGGCGCGAGGAGAACGAAGAACGCGAGGAGACCGACGGGCGCGACGCGACGGAGGTGAGGAACAGTGAACGAAGCGGCACCTGAGGCGGAACCCGAAGCGGAGCCCGAACCGAGCCTCGCGACCACCGGGCTCACCAAGGCGTTCGGCGGAGTCACCGCACTCGACTCGGCCACCGTGACCTTCCACCACGGCAAGGTCAACGCCCTGATCGGGCCCAACGGTTCGGGAAAGACGACCTTCTTCAACTGTGTCACCGGGATGATCCGCCCGGACTCCGGTCGCATCACGTACCGCGGACACGACCTGACGAGCAGACCCCCGCACCGGATCGCCCGCGCCGGCATCGGACGTTCCTTCCAGCTCTGCCGGGTCTTCCCCCGGATGACCGTGCTGGACAACCTCCTGGCCGCCGTCCGGCCACGCGGTCTCACCGGACAGCTCGCGCGCTCGGGCACGCGTGCGGAGACCGAGCGGGCCCGTTACTGGCTGACCCGGATGGGCATCGAGCACCTGGAGCAGGCCGAGGCCCGCCAACTCTCCTGGGGGCAGCAGAAGTTGCTGGAGCTGGCGGGCGTACTGACGAGCGAGCCGGAGCTGATCCTGCTGGACGAGCCCGCGGGCGGGGTCAACCCGGCGCTCATCGACCGCATCGGCGACCTGGTGCGCGAACTCAACGCCGAGGGACGGACGTTCCTGATCGTCGAGCACAACATGGACATGGTCATGAGCCTCAGTGACCACGTCGTCGTGTTCGACCGCGGTCGGCCGATCGCACAGGGGCCGCCCTCACTGATCCAGTCCGACGAACGAGTCCTCGGGGCATACCTTGGCGTCTGACTCTCACACCGACTCCGCCACCGACAGCGGAACCGGCTCCGGCTCCGGCTCCGACCCGGCGTTCCTTCTCGAACTCGACGACATCCGCGCCGGATACGGCCGGGCGGCGCTGGTCCTGCGCGGGCTGACGGTCCGCGTACCAGCCGGGGCGATCGTCTGTCTGGTCGGGCCCAACGGGGCGGGCAAGTCCACCGTGCTGAGGGTGGCCAGTGGTCTCCTCGCCCCTCGCTCGGGCCGGATCCTCGTCGACGGTGAGGACGTCACCGGCCGTGGACCGCAGCGGATGCTCGCCGCCGGAGTCGCCCATGTCCTCCAAGGTCACAGTGTCTTCAGGGAGATGACTGTCGCCGAGAACGTCCTGCTCGGCGGTTACACCCTGCGGGACACGGCACTCGTAGCCGAACGGGCCGACTCTGTGCGGGCGCTCTTCCCGGTCGTGGCCGAGCGGTGGACGAGCCTGGCCGGGCTGCTCTCCGGCGGACAGCAGAAGCAGGTGGAGTTCGCGCGTTCGCTGATGGTCAAACCCCGGGTCGTGCTCCTCGACGAGCCGTCGATGGGTCTCGATCCCAAGGCGACCGGGGTGGTCTTCGAGCAGATCGTACGGATGCGGGACGCGGGGACCGCCGTGCTGCTGGTCGAACAGAACGCGCGGCGCGCCCTGGAGGCCGCCGACACCGGCTGTGTCCTCGATCTCGGCCGGGTCCATATCGCGGGCCCGGCACGCGAGTTGCTCGCCGACCCGCAGCTCGGTGAGCTCTATCTGGGCGGTCGGCCCGCACGCCGATGACTCCGATCACGCCGCTGGACTCCAAGGAGACCGTTCATGCGCAGCAGACGGAACACACTCACGGCGACGGTCGCCGCACTGCTGACCGCCCTCGCCACCACGGCAGCGGCACCCTCCGGAGCAGGGGCGGGGGCCGGGGAAGGAGCTGGGGCCGGCCCCGTACTCCCCTCCCTCCGCCCCCACCTGGCGGCGTACTACGACTTCGAGCACTCGGTCCCCGGCAACCCGGCGAGGGAACGTGACCTGGGCTTCTCCCGCACCGACATCGACCTGATCGGCGGCGGGGCACGGATGCGCACGAAGGAGGGAGCGCACCGGGGCAGCCGGACCTCGCTCCAGGTGCGGCAGGTCACCCCGGACGCGAAGGGCAACGACGACTGGAAGGCAGGCGTGTACGGGCCTTCCGGCGTGCCGACGCTCCAGGCGTTCAACGCGGTCGAGGGGATGACCGTGATGGGCTGGTTCAAGATGACCGGCCCGAACCCGGCCCTCAACACCAACACGGTTGCCCCGGACGACCGTTACGGCGCCGTGGGCCTGGCCGGAGTGCTGTCGGGGGACTCCGACGGCCACGCGGTGCGGGGCCTGCTGGAGATCATCGAGGTGAACGGCGAACTACGGCTCGTAGCCCTCGGCCGACGCGTGGACGGGGCGAGTTCGCAGACCTTCGCCGCATCTGAGAACTGGCGGACCCTGCTGCCGGTAGGCGAGTGGGTCTTCCTCGCCGCAACCTTCGACTTCGGCACGGGAGCGATGGCGCTGTACCGCGACGGGCAGCGGCTGGACGGCTTCTACACCGTTCCCGGCGACCCCTGGGACCTCTCGGGGCCGGGCCCGCACCGCACTTCGCCCACCAACCCCCGAGGCATCAAGATCGGCGGCAGCTTCCCGCAGAACACCGCCGAACGCAATCCCTGCGCCTGCCGCATGGACAGCCTGATGTTCCTGGACAGCGCGGTGGGCGGCGACCGGATCCGGGCCCAGTACCGACTGGCGGCCGCCCACTGACGACCCACGTTCACAAAGGAGTGACCTTCATATGGCCGCATCTCCTGGCCCAAGACGCCGAACCCCCTCACTGATCCCACTGGTCCCCCTGGTCGTCCTCGCGCTGTTGCTGTCGGCCCTCGTCGCCCTCCCCGGCACGGCGTTCGCGGCGGCTGCCGACCCCGTCACCGACCCCATCCCCGAGCGGCCCGCAGCCTCCGGCATCGGGCTGACCGTCGAGGAGTACGCCTCCTTCCCGAAGACCGATCCGCCGCCCGGCCCGGTCACCGATCCCCGGCTGATGCGGCACGCCCGCATCAACCACCTCAGCGAACTCCCCGACCGCTCCGGCCGAAAGGCCGTACCCGACCTGAACGGCAAGCTCTACTTCATCAGGGATGGCAGCAGCCCCCACCTCTACCTGGACATCGCCGCCACCTTCTCCCCCGCGTTCTTCGCCAGCCGGGGCCTCGGCCAGGGCTTCGGGTTCGTCACCTTCGACCCCGGCTTCCGGCGCAACGGCCGCTTCTACACCGTGCACACCGAACTGGCCTCCGCCACCACCGCCGTACCCGACTACCGGCAGCAGGCGGCCACCGTCTACCACGGCGTCGTCACCGAGTGGACCGCCACTGACCCCTCGGCCGACACCTTCACCGGCACCCGCCGGGAGCTCCTGCGCATCGGCTTCGCGAGCCCGGTCCACGGCATCCAGCAGATCGACTTCAACCCGACGGCCGGTCCCCACGACCGCGACCGCGGACTGCTCTACCTCGCCGTCGGCGACGGCGGCCAGGGCGCCAGGAACACCGAGCCGCAAAGCCTTTCACTACCGCACGGCAAGATCCTGCGCATAGACCCGCGCGGCACGAACAGCACCAACGGCAAGTACGGGATTCCGGCGGACAACCCGTTCACCGCCACTCCCGGCGCACTCGGCGAGATCTACGCGTACGGCCTGCGCGACCCGCACCGCTTCAGCTGGGACCCGGCGCGCAGCCACCGTATGTACGTCGGCAACATCGGCCAGCACGCCGTCGAGTCGGTCTACGAGGTGCGCGCGGGCGACAACTTCGGCTGGAGCGAACGCGAGGGCCCGTTCGTCTTCGACAAGACGGCTACCAACCCCTGCGACCAGATCCTCCCCCTCCCCGAGGACGACGAGAAGTACGGCTACACCTACCCCGTAGCCGCCTACGACCACGACCCGCCCGCCGACTGGAACTGCACCTCCGACGTCGGCCGGGCAGTCGTGGGCGGCTTCGTCTACCGAGGCCATGACCTCCCCGAACTGCGCGGCAAATACATCTTCGGAGACATCGTCGACGGACGTCTCCTCTTCGCCGACACCAAGGACATGAGGCGCGGCAGCGAGAAACTGGCGCAGCTGTACGACCTGATGCTGTACGACGCGAGCGGCAAGCGCGTCACGATGCGGGACCTGGCCCGGAACACCCGGGTGGACCTGCACTTCGGCCGGGACGCCGCCGGCGAGCTGTACCTCCTCTCAAAGGCCAACGGCAGGATCTGGAAGATCACCGGCACACGCGAATTCGCCTCCTGCGACACCGCCGGCTCCCGCCTCACCCACGTAATGGACGGCCGGAACTGGGCTCCCGTCACCCCGTCCAAGTGGCGCTTCCCGGGCCGAAAGGCCGTCCTGGCGGAGGCCGGCGTCCAGCGCCCCGGCCCGCGCCGCCCCTTCGAGTACGCAGTGCTGACGGCGGGCCCGGAGTACGGAGACGTACGGATCGACGCCGAGGTCCGCATAGACACCCCCGTCGAGACGACCAACCGAGACGTGATCATCGTCTTCGACTACCAGTCGGACACGAAGTTCTCCTACGCCCATCTGTCCCAGGACAACATGATCTACCCGCACAACGGCGTCTTCGTCGTCAACGACGCCGACCGCCTGCGCATCGACGACCAGTGGAACGGCACGACGGGCGCCCCACCGGCCATCACCGACACCGCCTGGCACAAGGTGCGGGTGGTGCGCTGCGCGACCACCGGCGAGACCGCGGTCTACGTCGACGGCTCGAAACGCCCACTGATGACCGCCGTCGACACCACCCTCACCTCCGGCAGGGTGGGCTTCGGGTCGTTCGACAACACCGGACGGCTTCGCGACCTGAAGGTTTCCTCTCCCTGAGACTGCGCTGGGGGTGTGGGCAGCTCGCACCCCCAGCGGCCGGTCTCCCGTTGAGGCCGTGCGGGACACCGACAGCCCGGAGGCGGAGACGTCCTCAGCGGAGAGCGTGTAGTCGCCGGTGAGGAGATTCAACTCCCCCAGGGGGGTGATCATCGGTCATCTGGGAGACCCTCTGTGCGGGACCTACCTCCGGGCCGGCACGCCCACCGCCTCAATCAGTACCAGGATCCGGACCATACGCGGGTCAACTCTCCATCCGCCGCAGATCCAGCCTCCGTTTGGCCTGGTCACCAGCGCCATAGAAGATGTACCACCAGCAGACGAAGAACCTGCTGGTGGACGAAGGCGCGGTGAAGACCGCCTTGACGATGGAGAGGCAAAAGAGAGTGGCACGAGCCCTCGTACGGGAGCCGGGCACAGGCACGAGGATCGTGCCACCATTGGCCGCACCGGAGTCGGCTGCATGGGCGCGGAGTCTGCTCAACCACGGCTGGGCGGCGGTGTTCCTGCCCGGCGAGCCTGCCCGCCTCGGCCGGTTGCTGCTCTGGCAACCCGCCGGGGCAGCCGCCGCCGAGGGCATGGCACCCACGGGCGTCGAGACCGAGGCGGCGGAGCTCGTGCTGCCGCACGGCCGCTCGGTCAGGCGGCGCAGGGTGGAGGGCTACGCGCTGCCCGTCGCCCTCGCCGTTGCCGCGCTGTCAGGGGCACAGCCGCCGCATCCCTCCGCCATCGCCTGGCAGGCCGCCGCCCGCTTCGCGTTGCGGCTGCTCGCCGACAGCCGCCTCCACCCGGCCCTCACCCCCGCCGGCTACGACACCTGGCTGGCGGGTTCTTTCACCGCCGTCCAGCGTCAGACGCTGGACGCCCTCGCCGCCGCGTTCCCGCCGCACGCCCACTGCCTGCCCGAACCAGGCCCGGGCCCGCTGCGAATCGCGGAACCGGCCGCGCTGGTACGCCAGTTCTGCGACGCGGTCGCCGACGAACTGGTCCGTACTCCGGCCGCGCCGCTCGCCATGGGAGCGCTGCCGTACGCCTGGCGCGAGACGCGTGCCGTGCCCGCCCTGCGCGAGTGGGCCGAGGAGACTGCCGCCGCGTTCACCGCCGACATCAGGGTCTCACTGCGGGTCGACGTACCCGAGGGGCGACGTCGGCAGTTCCGGGCCGTCCTGCAGTTGCACACCGCGATGGACCCGGCCCTCGTCGTGGAGGCCGCACGGCTGTGGAGCGAACCGACCGAAGTGGAGCGGCTGCTCGGCCCGCGCGCCGAGACCGAGACGCTGCTCGCGCTGCGCCGCGGCGCGCGCGTCTGGCCACCGCTCGACCGGCTGCTGAAGGACGCGGCTCCGGACCAGCTGCGGCTGACCGACGACGAGGCGTTCGACCTGCTGGGCGACGCCACCGACACACTGCGCGCTGCCGGTATCGACGTGCACTGGCCGCGCGAGCTGGTCAAGGCACTCACCGCGACCGCGGAGATCGGGCACCGCACCGCGCCAGGCTCCAGCGCGGGCGGCATGCTCGACGCTGACACCCTCCTCGACTTCCGCTGGCAGCTCTCTCTCGGCGGCGACCCGCTCACCGAGGGAGAGATGGACGCCCTTGCCGAGGCACGCCGCCCCCTCGTCCGGCTGCGCGATCAGTGGGTGGTCGCCGACCCGAAGCTGGTCGCCCGCGCCAGGCGCCGCCGGATGGAACCGCTCACCCCCATGGAGGCGCTGGGCGCCGCGCTGACCGGCGAAGTGGAGCGGGACGGGGAGACTCTTCGCTGCGCGGCTGTCGGGGCGCTCGGCGACCTCGCCGCCCGTATCCGCGACCCCGAATCCCACACATCCGCCGCCCAGCCCGCCGCTCTGAAGGCCACACTGCGCGACTACCAGAAACGGGGCCTCGCCTGGCTGGCCGAGATGTGCGAGCTCGGTCTCGGGGGCTGTCTCGCCGACGACATGGGTCTGGGCAAGACCATCACCCTGCTCGCCCTGCACCTGCACCGCCAGACCGACCCCGCCACCGCGGGCCCCACACTCGTCGTCTGCCCCGCCTCGCTGCTCGGCAACTGGCAGCGCGAGGCGTCCCGGTTCGCGCCGGCCACGCCGGTGCGCCGCTACCACGGCGGCGACCGCCACCTCGAGGATCTGGCCGCCGACGAGATCGTCCTGGTCACCTACGGAGTCCTGCGCCGAGATCGGGAGACCCTCACCGAGAACGCCTGGTCGCTGATCGCCGCCGACGAGGCCCAGCACGTCAAGAACCCCTACGCCGTCACCGCCCGTGAGCTGCGCGCCCTGCCCGCCCGCGCCCGCGTCGCCCTCACCGGTACCCCCGTGGAGAACAACCTGTCCGAACTCTGGGCGCTCCTCGACTGGACCACCCCGGGCCTGCTCGGACCGCTCACCGCCTTCCGCGACCGCCACGCCCGCGCGATCGAGTCGGGCAAGGACCCGCAGGCTGCCGAGCGTCTGTCCCGTCTCGTCCGCCCGTTCCTGCTGCGCCGCAGGAAGTCCGATCCAGGCATCGCGCCCGAACTGCCCGCCAAGACCGAGACCGACCGTGTCGTACCACTGACCGCCGAACAGGCAAGTCTGTACGAGGCGGTGGTCCGGGAGACCATGGCGAAGATCGCGGAAGCCGAGGGAATCGCCCGCCGCGGCCTGATCCTGAAGCTCCTCACCGCGCTGAAGCAGATCTGCAACCACCCCGCCCAGTACCTGCGCCAGTCCACACCGCTGCACGGCAGATCCGGCAAACTGGCGCTGCTCGACGAACTGGTCGACACCATCACCGCCGAGGGCGAGTCGGTTCTGGTCTTCACCCAGTACAAGCAGATGGCGACCCTCTTGGAGAAGCACCTCGCGCAACGAGGCGTCCCCACTCTCTTCCTGCACGGCGGCACCCCCGTCACCGAACGCGAGGAGATGGTGGACCGCTTCCAGCGCGGTGAGGCGCCGGTGTTCCTGCTCTCCCTGAAGGCCGCGGGCACCGGCCTGAACCTCACCCGTGCCACCCATGTCGTGCACTACGACCGCTGGTGGAACCCGGCGGTCGAGGACCAGGCCACCGATCGCGCCTACCGCATCGGCCAGGACAAGCCCGTCCAGGTCCACAAACTCCTCGCGGAGGGGACCGTGGAGGACAAGGTGGCGAAGCTCCTCGAATCCAAGCGCGTGCTCGCCGACGCCGTGGTCGGCTCCGGTGAGGCCGCTCTGACCGAACTGTCCGACGACGATCTCGCCGAACTCATCGCCCTGGGGAGGCAGTCATGAGCCCTTCGGTCCCCGGCCAGCGCCGCACGCCTGCCCGCGGCAGGCGTGCCTTCGCCGCGACCTGGTGGGGGCAGGCATGGGTGACGGCCCTGGAGGACTCCACCCTCGACGCCGGACGCCTGTCACGTGGACGCAGCTACGCGCGCCAGGGCATGGTCGGTCCCGTCACCATCGCCCCGGGCCAGGTCAAAGCCGCCGTCCAGGGCAGCAGGCCCCGCCCCTACCGCTCCGCCGTCCACCTGCCCGGCCTCACCGACGCCCAGTGGGACACCCTCCTCGACACCATCGCGGCCCGGGCCGGGCATCTCGCCGCCCTCCTCGACGGCGAGATGCCAGCCGACCTCGTGGACGACGCCCGCCACGCCGGCGTCCCCCTGCTCCCGCAGCCCACCGAACTCGACCCCGAATGCTCTTGCCCCGACTGGGGCTACCCCTGCAAACACGCCGCCGCGCTCTGCTACGCCATCGCCTCCACCATCGACGCCGACCCCTTCGTAGTGTTCGCCCTGCGCGGTCGCGGACGGGAGGAGGTCCTCGCCCAGCTGCGCGCCCGCCGTACGGCTGCCCAGGCGACCTCCACCCCAGCGGCCCCGGTCGGCGTCCCGGCCGCCGGCGCCTACGCAGCCTGGGCCGCCCCGGCCGAACACACTCCACCCCTTCCCGAACTCCCCGAACCGGCCCCCCACACCGCCGCACTGCCCGCCGCCCCGCCATCCGGCACCGGACTGTCCACCACGGACCTCGAACGCCTCATGGCGGACACCGCCGCACGCGCCGCCCGGCTGCTCACGGGCGACACCACCAGCCTGTACCTGTCCCAGCACGAGGACGCGGCACGAATCGCCGCGAGCAACTGCGGACCCGAGTGGTTCCACCACCTCATCCAGAACACCGGTGCCAAACCGACCGCGTTCGCCCGCCTCACCCGCGCCTGGCGGTATGGCGGCCCAACCGGCATCACCGTCGCCGAGCACCCCCACGCCCCCGACCCGACGGCGATGACAGCCGCCCGCACCGCCCTGACCGAGGCCCTCACCGAAATGACCACCACCCCGGTCGCCCTCAGGGCCTGGCGCAACCGCCTCACCCTCACCGACCACGGCATCCAGCTGCGCCTGGGCCCCGACACCCGCTGGTACCCCTACCTCCAGGATGACGACGGCGACTGGTGGCCAGCAGCGCCGGCCGACCCCGACCCCGTGACGGCGCTCACCTCCATCTGGCAGCAGACCGAGCGGTGACACGTACGACAGGCCCGTGAACCGCCTCCTCAGCCCACAAGCCATGTCTCCCAACTTCTGTCACCCGGTTCCGTTCGCCGAGGAGTTCATATCTTTTGACGACCTGTCAGCAGGGCGCAATCACCTTGGGAGTGGACGTCGGAGCAAACAGCTTCGACAGCCACTGGCCCGGGACCGCCGCGTGAACGGGCCGCCAGTTTCGAACGGCAGCCCCCGTACGGGCACGCGTGAGTGCCAGGGGCGACCCGCAGCTACCCAAGGGCACCGAGAAGCAGTTCGGCAAGCCACCTACACCATTGGCTGACCTCAACACGACCAGGGCGGAGATGACCACGGTGGTGAGCGGGCACGTGCCGCCGCGGCGGGCCGGGACCGGGTCCGTGGGAGCGGTCCGTGTGTTGCTCTGGCGCCAGTAGCAGCGTTGAGCGGTGACCCGTAGCCAGGTCCGTGGATGGTCCAGAACGCGCCACAGATCCGGCAGGAGTTTGGCCATGGCCTCGTGGGCGGCGTCGGCTGCTTCGTAGGCGGTGGCGCCCTGGTGCATCAGGAACACCGTAACCGCGCTCATCTCCTGTGTGTAGAAGGCGTTGAAGTCATCACGCCGGAAAGGGGCAGGCCCGGTCGGTGGCTCCTCGGCCGTGGCGTGGACGAGTGAGAGCGGCTGCTCGGTGGTCATGTCGCGCATCACCTCGTGGAACGGCCGGCAGCGGTGCCGCCGATCAAGATGTCGACGTCGTGAGGCGCGGTCCTCTCGATGAGTCGGCTGCCCGGTGGCAGCGACCGGGTCCGTTCCGACAGCCCGTGCTGGTCGAGTTCCGCGCGCCGGATCTGCG
The DNA here is from genome assembly GCF_042802555.1 of Streptomyces sp. NPDC057474. Taxonomy (NCBI): domain Bacteria; kingdom Bacillati; phylum Actinomycetota; class Actinomycetes; order Kitasatosporales; family Streptomycetaceae; genus Streptomyces; species Streptomyces sp. NPDC057474. Next base: position 16,370 of record NZ_JBHVDX010000076.1, read on the forward strand.
CGCGGAACTCGATCCAGCGGTGACCAAGGACGCAGGATGTACCCGCCCGCGGCAAGTCCCGCCGCGGCCGTGCCGTCATGAGATCCATACCCCAGCCCCCTGTGTCCAAGGCGGCGTCCGTCACGCCGCCTTCCGGGCCCGCTCCTGCACCCAGCGGTGCTCGCGGTCCCACGCCTGGGCGGTCACGCTCTCGTGCGGCTGCCGCTCGGTCGCCGTACGAGCTCCTCCGGCGAGGCGTACGGCATCACAGCGTCGACGACGACCCCGACCGCGCTGCCACGAGCACGGCGGTCGACCTGCCGGTCCTCGCACTGCGGGCAGTCCCAGCCCGTACGAGCAGCGCGCCGTCGTGTGCGTGATTCGCCAACCAGGTCGGCGGGATGCCGGTACTCGGCCGCCTACGTGGGTGGGGACCTTCACACCTTCGAGGTGGTGGTCAAGAACAACATCACCTCGGACGAGATGGCCGTGGCAACGAAAGATCAGACAGCGGATGCACGCCACTCGCCGGAATCGCATCCTTCCGGGTGATGGCCCGATCCCGATCATCCGAGAGGACACCCATGTCGCCCAGCCCGTACCGAGGCGCGCGCCGCACCGTCTCCGGTCTCGCCACCGCCCTGCTGGCCCTGGCCGGCCCCCTGGCGGCCCCGGCCTCATCCGCGGTGGCCGCCGCCGGAACCGGGCAGGTCAGTAAGGTCACCTACACGGCGGCGGAGCGGGCCGCCGCCCTCTCGCACTGGACGCCCGCGCGCATGAAGCAGGTCGGCCGCTCCGTCGACCTGGGGCCGACCGGACCGCTCAGCAAGCCCTGGACCGGCAAGGACATCCCCAGCATCGGCCGGCTCTTCTTCGTCAACTCAAGGGGGCAGGACACATGGTGCACTGCCAGCGCCGTCGCCGGCGGCAACCGCTCAGTGATCATGACCGCCGCCCACTGCGCGCGCCTCGGCTCCTCACCCGCCAACACCTACAGTGACATCGTCTTCGTCCCCGGCTACGCCAAGGGCAAGGCGCCGTACGGCCGCTATGCCGTCAAGGCGACCATGACACCGCGCTCCTGGGCCGAGGACACCGTCAATGACATTGCGGCGATGGTCGTCGCCACCCCGGCCAAGGGCAAGCGGCTCACCGACGCGGTGGGGGCGCAGAACATCGCCTTCGGCCGTCCGGCCGGTGAGCGGGTCACCGCCTTCGGCTATCCGGCCACCACTCCCCAGCGGGGCGAGAAACTGCTGTACTGCGTCGGTACCACCCAGCGCGCCCCCGAGGGCGAGCAACGCGTCCCGTGCGACCTCGGCGGCGGCGCGAGCGGCGGTCCCTGGCTCGCCGGCTTCAACTCCGCCACCGGCAAGGGCACCGTGGTGTCGGTCAACAGCCACGGCCAGGGCAACGGCGGCAGCCCGATGTACGGGCCCACGCTCGGCAAGACCGCGCGCGCCGTCCACGACGCCGCCCAACGCGGCTGAGCACCGGAGTTCCGGCCGGGCTGGAGCGGCGTGCCGTCCCGGGAAGTCCTCGACGGCTGCCCGAACGTGACCACCGAGGTCACCCTCGCCCACCCACACGGGCGGCCGGTCCCCTGCACCGTTGGTGATCTCTTCCGCCCCGGATTCGGGACGGGCATGAAACTGGCGCCGAACGCCGCGCCCGGGGTGGAGCAGTACGCCGAGACAGCTGTCGAGAGTGCCTGCCATCTCGCCGGCATCAACGGTCCGGAGAGCTGGAACGCGGCAGCCGCAGACGACGGCCTGGACACGATTGACGTCCTCGCCGACGCGCTGTCCGTACTCGGACCGGATATCGCGGCGGCCCTCGCTCCGGTGAGGGCCGCCACCGTCGACGCGCGCCGGCGCCTCGGACTGCCGACGGCGAGGGAAGAAACCGTGGTCACGACGGGATTTCCGGGGCATCGGTACAGACGGCTGACCACAGGTCGCCAGCGTCGTTGGCCAGGTTGTGGAGACCACCTCGCGGCGCCCGGCCAGCAACGCTTCCCTGGCTGAGAACCACCCTGCCGCACCATCCACGGCTCGCATCGCTGCGCCGGCCAGCGGCCCGCCGCCTGGTCGGGCCGTGAAGCGCGGCAAGGTACCGCACCAGCAAAGAGGATCTGGTCCGCTGCAGCACCAGATCACGTTCAACCGCAGTCGTTGCTGTTGATCTTCAGGGAGCGGGTCTGGTCGTTGGGGTTGTAGGAGCGCAGGTCGTGAATCGAACCTCCGCTGCGGGTCACGCACACCCACCTGCCGGAGTAATTCCTCTTCTCGCACACCCTGGCCGCACGCTCCGAGTTGTTCCTGACCGAGCTTGCGCGGTCACGGATCGCGGAAGGCAAATCCTTCCCCGCAGCGTCGGCGGGGCCTGGTCACCGCGCGGCGCGCGTACCGCCCCCAGCATCGTGACCCCGCCCCGTGACGGGCAATTGCGTATTCTGCATCAGTCACACCGAAGGAGGCGCGGAGGATCACTCGGACGAAGCACTCAGGTCCGAGGGTGCTTGCCAGGCTCCGAGCACGGCCTCCAACTGCCCCAGCGGATCCTCGCCCACGAAGCGCAGGACGACCGTGTCCGCGCCGGCCGCCGCGAGTTCGCGGATGCCGTCGGCGGCCCGGGCGGCGTCGCCCGAGACGGTGAAGACCTCCCCCTGGGGGCGGCCCAGCCAGGCGCCGTGGCCCTCTGTGTGGGGGTGGAGGGTGCGGGCCACCTCGTCGGGATCGTTGCCGACGCACGCGAAGGCGAAGACGGTCAGGGTGTGGTCGGCAGTGGCGCCGCCCTTGGCGGTCAGCTCACGGATGTGTTCCAGATCGCGCGGTCCGTGGCCCTCGGCGATCAGCGTGCCGTCGGCGACCCGGCCGGACAGTTCGAGGGAGCGAGGGCGCACCACGCCCGCGACGACCGGCGGGACCTCGGTCGGCGGATGCACCAACTTCACTCCGTCCAGCTGTACTTCACGCCCCGTCAGTTCGACGCGCTCACCGCGCAGCAGCGCGCGCACGGAGGTGATCGTCTCCTCCAGCAGAGCCAGTGGGGAGCGGGGGGCGACGCCGACCTGGGCCATCCACTCCCGCACGCCGTGCCCGATGCCGGCCACCAGCCGGCCGGGGAAAACCCGGGCCAGCGTAGCCAGTTCCATCGCCAGCAGCGCCGGGCTGCGCAACGGGGCCGGGGTGATGCCGATGCCCACCCGCAGGCGGTGTGTAGCGCCCAGGGCCACGGCCGCCGCCGACACGCCGCCGTTCCAGCCGAGGTCCTCCACCACCCACAGGTCATCCACACCGAGCGCCTCGGCCCGCCGCGCGAACTCGGGCAACCCCTCCGGGGCCCAGTCGCGGTCGTGCATCACACCGATCCGTACGTTTGTCATGTGGGGGAACCTATGCGGCCAACGACGAGAGGATCAAGGGCGTATCCCACCTGGCGAACGCCCCACCGGCAAGGCCTATGGCGCTCGGTATGAAGCCCGCTGACGCAGCTTGTCTGCCAGGCCATGGTCTTGACCGACCCCAACGGCGCGGCCATGGGTCGTGGGTGATGCCGCCGACCCGGGCATGAGGATACAAACGGGACGCACGATCTTTGACACTGTCAGTAGTGCTCTTCCCGGTAGACGCCGTCGGCGCCGACACCACTACCCCACTCACCGAAACTCGTGTTCGCCAGTTCCATGTTGACGACGAAGGAACCGGCCGCTGCGAGGTGATTCTGAAGGGATCGTCGTCATCGTCGGGCAGGTTGTTCACGGCCAGCAGCGGGAACTCTGCGGAGGCCAGTGCCCGCTCGTCGGCGATGAGGACGAGAGTGCTGTCGGGCCAGTCCTCGTCATCGCGCCCGATCCGCGCCTGGATCCGATCCCCGGTGAAGCCCGCGTAGGCGCGGTTGTCGATGACGGTGATCGACTCGTAGTGCTCCGATTCCTGCGCACGTCGACGCGGGCGTCAACGTGCAGACACGTGCCGCGGGAAAATCCGAGCGCGACCCGTCAGCGACATCGGCGGGCGTTGAGCCGGGCGGCCTGGCGCGTCAGGTGATCGCGCTCGGCGAGATTGGGTGCCTTGTGGGCCGCCTCGGCGTACAGCCGTACCGCCGTCGCCAGGTCGCCGTCGCGCTCGTGGAGGTACGCCGCCACCGCGGCGTGGCGGGGCAGTGAGGCGTCCAGCGCCTCGAGCGCCGCCAGGCCGGCGCGCGGCCCGTCGGCCTCCCCGACGGCGACCGCGCGGTTGAGCCGGACGACCGGGCTGTCGGTCAGGCGCGTGAGCTCGTCGTACCACTCGACGATCTGCACCCAGTCGGTCTCCTCGGCGGTGGGCGCGTCAGCGTGGAGTGCCGCGATGGCGGCCTGGGCCTGGAACTCGCCCAGCCGGTCGCGGGCGAGGGCCGCCTGGAGGATCCCGACGCCCTCGGCGATCAACACAGTGTCCCACCGGCCGCGGTCCTGCTCGGCGAGCGGCACCAGGCTGCCGTCGGACACGGTCCGGGCGACGCGCCGGGCGTGGTGGAGCAGCATGAGGGCGAGCAGCCCGGCCACCTCGGGGTGGTCGATCCGGGCCGCGAGCTGCCGGGTGAGCCGGATGGCCTCGGCAGCGAGGTCGACATCGCCGGAGTAGCCCTCGTTGAAGACGAGGTAGAGGACGCGCAGCACGGTGGCGACGTCGCCGGGCCGGTCGAAGCGCACGCCGGAGACGGTGCGCTTGGCCCGGCTGATGCGCTGCGCCATGGTCGCCTCGGGCACCAGGTAGGCCTCGGCGATCTGGCGGGTGGTCAGCCCGCCGACGGCGCGCAGCGTGAGCGCGACCGCCGATGCCGGGGTCAGCGACGGGTGGGCGCACAGGAAGTAGAGCTGGAGCGTGTCGTCCACCGCGGGCGCCGGCCCGGGCGCCGGCTCCTCCTCGACGCGGTCCTCACGCCGGTGGCGGGCGGCGTCGGCGCGCGTCGCGTCGAGGAACTTGCGCCAGGCCACGGTGACCAGCCAGCCCTTGGCATCCCGCGGCGGGTCGGCCGCCCAGACCCGGAGCGCCTCGACCAGAGCGTCCTGCACGGCGTCCTCGGCCGCCGCGAAGTCGGCTCCGCGGCGGACGAGGACGGTGAGCACGCTCGGCGTGAGACTTCTGAGCAGGACCTCGTCCATCGGTGACGTTACTCCGTGATGGTGGGCGGCGCGGCCAGGAACGGGCGCACCTCCAGCCACTCGTGGATCGGCTTGCCGCCCGCCCCAGGGGCGGCCGACAACTCCCCAGCCAGTTCGACGGCGCGCTCGTAGCTGTCGACGTCGATGATCATCCAGCCGGCGATGAGGTCCTTGGTCTCCGCGAACGGTCCGTCGGTGACCGGCGGGCGCCCCTCACCGTCGTAGCGGACCCACGCTCCCTCGGGGGCGAGCGCCTGACCGTCGACGAACTCGCCTGTCTTCTCCAGCCGGGCCGCGAAGTCGTTCATGTACTGCACATGCGCCGAGATCTCCTCCGGGCTCCACTGGTCCATCGGCACGTCGTTGACCGAAGCCGGGGCTCCGCGGTAGTGCTTCAGCAGCAGGTACTTGGCCATCGTCGTTCTCCTCCGTGCTCGTGCGACCCATTGTGGTCGCGTTCACCCCGGGGACGGAGCCGGACGCGGTTTCTCGACATCGCCGTCCGATTTTTTTGGCGCACGTCCACTTGTACGGCGACACCTGCGCGAGCGTGAACCGGCCCGGCTGCCGCTCGGCCAGCCAGCCCCGCGCGACCAGACGTCTCGCCTTCGACCGCAGTGCCTCCACCTTGGCCGACACCGCGTCCAGACCGGACATCACGGCCAACTCCTGGCAGGTCTACGGCCCTTGATGGAGCCGGTCCCGGTCCGCGAGCGCGGTGAGGATGCGCTGATAGTCCACCGACAGCACCGACCAGGCCAGCCCCTCACACCACACCGGAACCTGCGACCTCGCCGCCCGCCCGGACACCGAGCACGCGTCCGGGCCGGAGGCGACCTCCTCAACAGCGATGCTGCCGACGTCCGGAGCCAGGACCATGCCCACTCGCCTGCGGGCGATCGCCCACTCCTGCCATTCCTCCTCGGCCGCGGCAGCTCGGCTGAATGCGATCGGCTTCCTCACGCAATCCCTCGACTCGACGGCAAACGGCGAGCTCGTGCTGTTCCAGCAGTCCGACCACCGACGGTATCCGCAACCTCCTGGGGAGCAACGACACGACGACACGACACGCCACCACTCCCACCGAATCACCGGACCTATGCCTGACCAGCGAAAACGTCGCCCTCAGATTCGGAACGACAACAGCTTCTCAGCGTCACCGGCAACGGCGGCATTCACGGCGGAGTAGCGGGCGGCGAGGGCTGGGAGGGGGCGGTCGCAGCGCAGGCTCGCGCGCTGTTGCACGCAGGCCGTAGCGGCCGGGTCGAGGTCGGCGGAGACGCGAGCACCTTTCCAAAGAGGCTGTCCGTCCTCGTCCACACCCATGCGTCCCGCCCCCGGATGCTGATCTTCGGCGCCATCGACTTCGCCGGCGCACTCAGCGAGGTCGGCCGGTTTCTGGGCTACCGGTCACGGTGCGCGACACTCACCCCGTCTTCGCCCCGGCCCGCTTTCCGCACGCCGACGAGGTCGTGGCCGACTGGCCGCACCGCTACCTCGCCACCACCGAAGTGGACGCACGGAGCGCCATCTGCGTCCTCACCTACGATGCCAAGTTCGACGTCCCCCTGCTGCGCCTGGCACTGAGCCTGCCGGTGCGATACGTGGGCGCGATGGGCTCCCGCCGCACCCACGCGCATCGACTGGAACTACTGCGAGAGGCGGGCGTCCCAGAGGAGCACCTCGCCCGCATGCACTCCCCGATCGGCCTCGCCCTCGGCGCCCACACGCCCGAAGAGACGGCCATCTCGATCGCGGCGGAGATCACCGCCCACACGCATCAGGGCTCGGGGACACCGCTGTCCTGGAGCACCGGCCCGATCCATCGGCGACGCACCGCATCGTGAGCGTGCCGTGGCCGGTCTCCTGCCCGACATGATCGGCGCGGGTTTCGCTCACGGACGACTCGCAGGGCCGAAGGAGACGGCGCCGCAACTGGATCCCGCGGCCACAGAGTTCAGTTCGGTTGAGCAGGGCTTCCGCCAGGGCCCCGCCTGCGGTGGCGGTAGAGGACCCGCATGGCTTCGCTCGCCGCAGGTCCGCCGGTGAGGACGTAAGCGTCGCTGTCATCGAGGCGGTGGCCGGTCGACACGTCGACGACGACGGGGTCGATCTCCTCGCCGAGGTCGCGTCGCTGAGGACCATGCTGCGTTACTCCGATGCGAGGCGGGAGTTGTCCCAGACGGTCAGGGCCATGGTGACCGGCCACAGGGAGCGCCCCAGATCGGTGAGCACGTACTCGTGACGCCCGGATTGGTCTGGTGGGCGCGGCGCTCCAGCAGGCCGTCGGCGACCAGGGCCTTGAGCCGGGTGGTGAGCATGCTGGAGGAGATGCCGAGGTTCTCCTGGAGCTGGTCGAGCGGGAGTAGCCGTCGAACGAACGGGCTTTTCAGCACGGTGCCCCGACTTCGTCTGCCGAGAGTGCCGGCCTCAGGCCTCAGGGATAGGGGCTGGTGGAGCAGCAGCAGGTCGAGCTGGTCGACGCCGAGCTTGCCGGCGGCTCTTGTCGAAGGAGTGCAGCGTGGCGTCGTAGCCGTAGTCGCTGATCCAGATCTTCGTCTCGACGAATACCTCGTCGCGGGCTATGCCGGAGCGGCGGATGCCTTCACCGACCTCACGCTCGTTGCCGTACGCGGCAGCGGTGTCGATGTGGCGGTAACCGACGCGCAGGGCCTCTTGGACCGCCGCGGTCGTGACGTCGGGCGGGGTCTGGAAGACGCCGAGCCCGAGGGCAGGCAGTTCCACACCGTTGTTCAGAGTGATCGTGTTCTTGGCCATGCTTCGACCGTAGGCGCGTGGGCGGCGGGGGTGGGAGTCCCCGTTGTTGTCCCCCGCCGGCCATCCCCCGGATGCAGGCACGCCGGCGCTGGGGGCTACTGGCAGCCACCCCCACACACGGGACCTCGCGCGTTACGGTGGATCGCATGGACCTTGGCCGTGACGTGCAGCAATTCCTCACCGAGATGCGCGCCCGCATCACTCCGGAGGAAGCCGGCGTGACCGTCTTCGGCGGCGAGCGCCGCGTCCCCGGGCTGCGCCGCGAGGAGGTCGCCCAGCTGGCGGGAGTCAGCACGGCCTACTACACCCGCATGGAACGCGGGAACCTGCGCGGCGTCTCTGAGAGCGTGCTGCGGTCGCTGGCCCGCACCCTGCGCATGGACGACACAGAGACCCAGCACTTTTCGACCTCGCCCGCACAGCCTCCGAGGGCGCCCCGAAACGTCGTGGCAAGCCCCGGCCGACGCGGCTGCCCCAGCGGGCAGCGCAACTGATCGAGACCATGTCCGACGTGCCGGGTAGCGCCGCCGTCCGAGATCGGTGAGCGGGACCAGACACTGATTCGCGGAGCCCCGCGTCGTCGCCTTCGCTTCGGAATCAGCGGACCACCACACCCTCGGCCCTGCCTCCCCATCCTCGCCGACGGACAGGTACGCGGACACCGCAAACTGGGGGCCCGAGCAATGTTTGGGCGCCACGCTGAGGGCCACTTGGCGTAGTGACACCGAGGTCAGACTTGTCAGGGAGTGATGAACGGTGGCACGCGAGCAGAAGGCGAAGGCGAAGAAGGAAGAGGTCAAGGGCAAGGCCAAGGAGGCGGCGGGCCGCGCCATGGGCAACGAGAAGATGGAGGCCGAAGGCCGCGGCGGCCAGGCGAAGGGTGATGCACGCCAGGCGAAGGAGAAGACGAAGGACGTCTTCCGGCACTGACGAACGCCGAACCTTGGACTGACCCCCGACGAGAGGCGGGGGTCAGTCAGCTGTTCCCGGCCGTACGTCCGCTGTTGCGAGCGTCAGCACCCACGCCAGCGGACAGAGGCAAGATCGGCTCCGAATGGACCCAGGAGGCCGGCCAGCGGATCACCACCGAGAACACCACTCGCAAGCAGCGAGTACGGCAACTCACTACCGACAACCGGACCCTGGAGGAGCGGCTGAAGGCCGCACGGCCGAGGGGCCCGATCACCCATCAGGTGACGGGGTCCCTCGGTCGGGACCACAGCGATCGCCGGTCGGCCAGCCGGGCCGCCCGACGCAAGACGGCTTCAACAGGGGCGTGCTCCCGGGCAAGGCTTGGTCGTTCGGGCCGTTGTCGGCAATACGTGCAATCAGGATCACCGCAGACGCCTTCACGCCACTGGTCGCACACCACGCACAGCGCTGCGTCATACCGTTCGCAGTAGCCCTGCCTGGTGCCGCACCGCATGCATGATCCGGACTTCGGCCGGAGGGCGGAGGGGCGCTTACGAGGCATCCCCCTGTCCGAGGTTCAGCATCTCCGCAACCACCATGGCTGAGACGGATCGCCATAGCAGTCCACGATCGTGCGGGACCAGTAGAACTCGTCAAGAGGATGCACCCGTCGCCGGAGCTCCCGCGACGCGCCTGGCGGAAGCCCGCACAGAGCTTGCTCCAGCATCTCTCGTGGATGAGCGTCAGGGGGGCAGCACGCCTCGACCCCGCAGCCACGGAGCTGCGGATCTGTCAGCCTGCGGGCCGGCCCGTGAACGGTGCCGACCCACCGCGTCATCGCGTCGGCGATGGCCCCTGGCCACAGATGTGAATCCTCGAACGCGGCAATCTCGCTCTGTGCGCGCGCCGAGACCCCAGAAACGGTCTTCCTGCCACGCTCCGGGCGGAGCCTGCGCGACAGCTTGGCGCGCACCTGGCCTGGCCGTCTACGCGCCATAGGCCTTTCGTTGGTTCGTCATGGACGACATCCTCGCAGAGGGAGGCCACATTGATCAATGCGGCCCCGTCCATCCGACCTGTCCTCTCTCGACCTGTCCTCGCTCCGAGGGTCAGACTTCCCGGCCTTTCTCGATCCTCCGTCGAGAACATGTAAGCAACGCATCGCCGCAGGTCGAAGGCCATCTATGGACTCCCGCGGTCGGTAAAAAAGGTCTGGCAGAACCAGGGAGCGAGCAGAAGGCGGGGGCTTCTCCTTCGACGCGGCCGACACGGTCCGGTCCCAGCAAGCACTGTCCGGTGACCATGGGCACAACTGGCTGAGCGTGCGATGCCCGACCCTGCTGACCCGGGGCACGCGCAGCGACGAACTGTCGGCCCCCACGCCCGCGACATGGCAGCGAAGCGATCGATCCGTCTCATCGAGCTGCCCGCCGGACACGTCGTTCACCACGACCAGCCCGACGCCTTCGCCGAATGCGTTCGGCGGTTCCTGGCACCCGTCGCCACCATCACCACCCCATAGCTCGTCGGCACTGTCGCGCGGATCGCAATCGCCATGCCTGCGCGGATCGGCCGGGCCGATTGTGCCGTTACATCCAGTGACAATCGCGGCCAGTTGACTTCCCAGCAACTGGCCGCGAGCGGGGAATCCCAACTGGCCGCTATCAACGGTGCCGGGCGCCGTGGCCGTTCCGACGAGCGAAGCCTCGGCCGCCTCTTCCTCCCCCGTACCGCTCATGGCCGCCCGTCCTGCCACGGCCTTTCCTCGACCGTGATCGCCAGGACCAGGTAGATCGGGCGGTCCGCGATTCGACCGCCCCTCAGCTCCACGTGCACACCAGCGACGATCGGGACGGGCCTGCGTCACGGCGGCGATCGGCGGCTGTCCGGCAATCAGCCGTGCGACGGGCGGAGGACGGCCAAGGACCATGTCCTTGTGACATGGCTGATCGGTACCTCGCGTGATCGTTCCTGGACAGTCACTGTCAACCGGTCGTCCACGAGGGAGAGTTCGCCGTGAAAGCGCCACGCCTCATCCGGTGGTACGGGCAGCAGCTCGGCCAGGACGGTGTCCTGAAGACGGCGGTCGACCGCACGCAGCACGCCCGCGTCGAGCACCACGATCGTCCCGTCGGCCAGGACCACGGGGCGGGAGACCTGGCCGTGCGACAGCCGGGGACCGCGCTCGATGCCGCCGTCTGGCAGCAGTCTCACGACGCGTGATGCCTTGCTCCGGCCGCGCTCCACCACACGGACCGTTCCATCCAGGTCGGGGACGTAATGCCCGTAACTGCGCCAGGTTGTCAGTAAGGTGCCGTCCCGGTCGTGGAGCCAGGTGTCGAAGACGTCGTAGCCCCCCAGGCCGAGGACGAACCGTCCACCGCCCACAGGGGAGCCTCGCTCGCCGCGCAGTTCGGCGATTTGCCGTCCGCTGTCCAGGTCGAAGAGCAGCGCGGGGCCGAGGAATCCCCATGCGTGGTAGTCGGGCGAATACGTCAGTGCCAGCAGACGGTTTCCCGAGACATGGGCCTCGTGCGGCTTCCCCGCGCAGCGGTGACGCCACCGCTCGCGTCCGTCCGCGCCGATACTGGCGAGGTCCTGGCCCTCCCCCACGATCCGACCGTCACCGACATCGGCCAGGACCACCCTTCGAACCGTGGGTTCCAGGGGCAGGACCACCTCTCGCGCCGCTGGCGCCATGGGGCCGTCCAGCCGATGGTGACTGAGCACCTCGACCCGCCAACCGCCCATGCCCTGTCCCTCCCTTGACCAGCCAGCCGCGATCCTCGCACAGGGTGTGTTCCGGCCGGGTATGCCTGCTCGTCGTTGATCGCGAAGGCGGGTGGAGCCGGGCCGTGCTGGTTACCTGCTGAGCGGTCACTGTTGCCGCTGGTGCAGTGCTTGCTGTTGCGGGCCGACTCGCTTGAGAAGTCCGGGGACGGCCGGTCGGGGGCAGGCGGTCAGGGTGAGCGGTCAGAACAGACGAGACGGTTCGGGCCCGGCTGCGGCGGCAGGCGGGCCCGATGCCGCTGGGTGCCTGCGGGAACAGTTGCCGGGGCGATCGCCTCGATCCGTCGGCAGACAGCGGTGATCCTGGCTGGTGTCCGATCAGTGCCCACTCTGGTCCCGCCAAGACGTGGGCGTACCTCGACGCCGGCAACCCGGGCTGGGCGCACCCGGCGACCATGGCCCGGCGCCTCCACGCTTCATCCCGCCGAGAACACCGCCTACGGCAACGCCGTCAACAGGGAGCTGGGCGCCCGCTACGGCTACACCAAGCCGTTCGTCGTGGACACCAGCCGCAACGGCAACGGCTCACGGCCAGTGGTGCGACCCCCTTGGCCGCCGTATCGGCACCCCCACCCGGCTGGGCGGAGGCGCCGAGATGTTCCCGTGGATCAAAGTCCCGGGCGAGTTTGACGGCAACTGCGGCGCCGGAGCGGGCTCCTCGGCCGGGCAGTTCCTCCCCGAGGTCGCCTACAGGATGATCTACGGCTACTGATCCAGGACTCCCGTGGCCTGGGTCATCCCCGCCCCGCGACCGGGCCACGGGCACCGTCCGCCTCCAGCCGGGGTCACCGCTCACGACCTCCCGCCCAGGCTATCGGCGGCCGGCCGGGGCGGCGGGCGCGTTCCCCGTAGTTCCGCACCAAAAGTCTTGTGGCGAGGCGTCTGGGCTGAGCTCTTTCTCCGGCTGAGGCATGGGGGTCCCTGGGAGTGATGCGGATACCTCATGCCTCCGCATCCGGATCTACACACGGGTCTCGCGTCCTGCCTGGATGGTGGCTGACCGGTTCTGCACCAATACCCTGCAAGGTGCTCGTGACCACACTGTCTGCGACGTCGTACAGCGGCACCCCGGCGTCGGTCAGGCGCTGTCGGGAGCCAGTCCGGGGTACGGGACGGGCATCAGCTCCCGTACCGGGCGAGGAGCAGCGCCACATCGTCCTCAGGCTCACGGTCCAGGGCGCCGAGGAGCATGTCACACGTCTCCTCCAGGGGGAGGCGGGTGCCCTCCAGCAGGCGGAGCAGGCGCTGCAGTCCTGCTTCGACGGGTGTTGCACGGCTTTCCACCAGGCCATCCGTGAACAACGCGAGCATTGCCCCTTCGGCGAGTTCCCGCTCCTCGACGGTGAACGGCACGCCGCCCACCCCTAGTGGCACTCCACCGACGGTGTCGAGGAGTTCGGCCTTCCCGTCCGGGTCGACCAGGGCCGGCGGCAGGTGGCCCGCGCGGGAGAGTTCGCACCGGCCGTGCCGGGGGTCGCAGACGACGTAGAGGCAGGTGGCCAGCATGTCGGAGTCGCCGAGGGACGCGGCGAGGCCGTCGAGGTGGTGCAGCAGCTCGGCCGGAGGCAGGTCGAGCCGGGCGAGGGCGCGAGTGGCCGTGCGGAGCTGGCCCATGATCGCCGCGGCGTGAACGCCCTTGCCCATCACGTCGCCGACGACGAGTCCGACTTTGTCGTCCTTGAGCGGGAGCACGTCGAACCAGTCCCCACCCACCTCGCTGACGGCGGGCAGATAGCGGGAGGCGACCTCGATGCCGCCGTGATGCGGTGGCGGCTCCTGGGACAGCAGGCTGCGCTGGAGGGTGAGAGCAGTGTCGCGTTCGCGTCCGTACAGCCGCGCGTTGTCGATGCAGATGGCGGCGCGCGCGGCCAGCTCGGTGGCGAGGGTGAGGTCCTGGTCGTCGAACGGCCGGGGGCTGACCGTGCGGCACAGGCTGAGCGCGCCCAGTACCTCGCCGCGGGCCATCAGGGGAGCGGCCAGATAGGAGTGGACACCGGCGTGCCGCAGCGTCTCGGCTGCTGAATCGTCCCTCGCGATACGCCGTATCGCAGTGTCGTCCACATGTTCCAGCAGGATCGGCCGTGCCTCACGTACGCACTGGGTGACAATCCGAGACGAGCTGTACAGGGCAGGCTCCCCGACCGGGTCCGCGGCCTCGATCGCATCGGCGGGATGACTTGCTTTGAGGGCGAGCGCCGAGAAGTCGAGGGAACCGTCCGCCCGTGGTGCTGCCGTGCCGCCAGGGTTGACCACCGAGTCGAGTACGTCGACGGCCGCGAGGTCGGCGAGCTCGGGAACGGCCACATCCACGAGTTCGTATGCCGTCCGGCGCAGGTCGAGCGTGGTGCCGATACGGACGCCGGCGTCAGCTATCACCGCCAGGCGCTCGCGTGCTTTCGCGATCTCGGCCGCCGCCCGCTGCCGCTCAGAGATGTCGAGGATTGCCATCGCCAGGCCCAGCACACGCCCATTGGCACCCTCGATCCGGTGGTACGACTCCGAGTAGGCGTGATCTTCGCTGTCGGCGGCCGTCCGGCCGACCGTCTGCTGATCCAGCAGTGGCTCACCGGTCCGCAGGACCTGCCGCATCCGCGACTCGATGGCCTCCACGTCGAGAGCCGGCAGCACCTCGCCGACGCGCCGGCCCAGTACCGCTTCCTCGGGGACGCCGTTGATGCGTTCCAGTGACGGATTGACACGCACCCACCGCAGGTCCGTGTCGAAGACCGCGATGCCCACCGGCGACTGGCTGACCAGGATGTGGGACAGGGCCAGGTCCCGCTCCACGTTCTGTACGGTCTCGGCGTCGGTACCCAGACCGAGGGCATGGACGTCGCCACGGGCATCGCGCAGCTGCATGGTGCGGAACTCCACCCGGCGCGTGGAGCCGTCCTTGTGCCGCACCGGAAAGACCCCCGCCCAGCGCGCGCCCGTGCGCACGCGGTCGAACAGTTCGTGTGCCCGGGACCGGTTCTCCGGGGCCACCAGCAGTGCACCCGCGTCCTGACCCAGCGCTTCTGCGGCGGAGAAACCGAGCAACGACTCGGCTTCGGGACTCCACAGCACGATCCGGCCATCGCTCCCCAGGACGAGGGCCGCCACTCGCAGCACGTCCAGCAGCCCACCCGGCGCGGCAGTGACCTGGTCCTGCCCGCCGCTCCCGGTCCGGGCCTTTTGCTCAGGCATTCCGGGGCTCCATTTCTGCGGCAGCACACGGGCGCGCTCTGGGCCCCTCCCCACCGCCGGGCTTATGTCAGTCATACCTCTACCGACCGAACACCGCACACCCTGGCCACCTGTGCCGCACGAGTCAGCGCAGTTTCCTGGAGAGAAACGCGAGCGCGGGGCGGACAGCGGAGCGAGGGATGCGGCAGCGAGGTAAACGGGCACGCTGTCGCTACACATGCTGCGTCACCCTCGGCCATGTCGTCATAGCTCAGCGCGAAGGGGACGGCGATCAGACACACAGTGACGTCGTGGCCGAGGGGGTAGCCGACAGCGGGGTAGGCGCTGATCCAGTCGGCGAGGAACAGCCACACTCCAACGCATCGAAGCGCTGATGACGGAGTTCCTCAGCCCGCTGGTCCTGTGTACCGACCACTCTGGAGGAGGGTCCCTGCCCCGATCGTGGGTACGACGGCGCGCTGATCCCCGAACGCCACGCTGCGGTGGACGGCTTCATCACGGCGAGCTTGTCAACGCTCACAGCAGGCACTTTCCGCTGAGCTTGAAGCGCCTGTGCCGAGGGCGGATGACGAGGGAGGGGCGGGTGCGGATGAGTTCGCCGTCGCCGAAGACCGGCCGGCACCTGGTGCGGGGAAACAGGCGCTCACCACATGGACACAGGCGAAGACGCCGGCCAGCACGCCCCCCACCGCGCTGAACACCGCCCCGAGCTTCCAGCCCCCGCCGTCACGGCCACGACCGACCAGAAAGACCACGACCGCCGCTATGAACAGCAGCATAGACAGCACGAACACAGGTATCCCCCTCCGAAAACGGACCCGCGCCGCCTCGCGGGCGACGCGCAGCGCATCGTAACGAGCCCCACTCCCCCGCCCGTACGCAACCCTGGTGGTGAAGCTTCCCCCTGTGACTGGACACCCGGAGACTGGGACTTGAGATTCCAGAGGAAGTAGTGCTGAGGTGGGTAGTCAGCGCTCGAAGCGGTTTTCGGAAAAGTTCAAACGGGACGCAAATGCGTTGGCGCGTATCCGGACAGGGGCCCAACAGGGTTGTCCTGAACAGGAAACCAGGGGGAAGACGAACCGTGGCTATCTGCTTCGAGCTCGTAGTGAACTTCGGGGCCAACATCGAGTCAGCACAAAGTGCCGCTCTCACCGCCCCCAAGCCAGGGGTGCTTCACGCGGGTGCCCATCGCATCCCTCTCCACCGCCCGATGCTCGGAACGGCAGGCTCATACCTCGAGCTCTCCATCCTGCCGGTTGCCGTCGGCTGGGGCGTCGGCCTCGACGGTAGCCTCCCCAAATTCCGGCTCACCGCAGCCGAGCTCACCGACCTGGGACGCCAGCTATACGAGCTGCTTGCAAAGTTCGACGGATATGTCACCGCACGGGTCGGCTGGGATCCGGAACCGCTGCTCGACCCCGTTGAACTCAAGACTGAGTGGTCGGAGGAACTGACCAATGGCAGCCTCCACGGACTCGTCCTCTGCGAGGGGCTCCACGCCGAGCTTGGCCTTGGCGACGACTACGTTCCGTTCCAGCCCGGATACCGTTGGATGCCGTATCGAGGTGAGAAACCAAGCAACCTCACCGCAGACTAGCGACGGCGGGGTCCCTGCTTGGATCAGAACTCATCCACAGATACTGACAATTGCTCATTTCAACAGCAGTCGGCGATCAGCGCGCTCGCAGATGTTCACGGGAAATGACGGCGCTGACGTAAACGAGGAGGTTCGCGCCGATCACAGGGCGACGAGGGCGTCCGGGGAATCAGACACAGTAGTCGCGGGCCATGCCCGAGACATCGGTGGCGCACTTCTACGACGAACTGGCCGACGACTACCACCTGATCTACACAGACTGGACGCCAGTATCCGTCGGCAGGGGGACGCCCTGATCGGCCAGGATCGCGCCGCGGTGCTCGACTCGACTGTTCCTGCGGCATCGGCACGCAGGCCATCGGCCTGGCGCTGCGCGGGCGCACCGCATCGCCGGAACCGACCTCAGCCCCCGCGCCGTTGCCCGCGCTGCCCGTGAGGCCGCCTGCCGGAGCCTGAGCCTGCGCGCGGCCGCCGCCGACGACATGCGACGCCTCCCGTTTCCGATGCCCTGTTCGACACCGTCGTCTGCGCCGACACTGATCCATCTGCGGACCACGAACCCGATCGAGTCACGGTGCGTTTCTGCCGCACCAGATCGGACAATGCCCGTTCCAGCGCGTCTTGGCGGCGTCCGGTGACTGCTGCGAGCCGGTCGGCGGGCGTTTGCCGCGCCCGTAGTCCGGAAAGCCGACGAGGTATCTGCGTAGGTAGCTGGGCCTGAGGTGGTTGGCGCGGGCCAGTCGGCGGACGTAGGAGTCCGTACCTTCCCCGGTTCTTGGACGGGGGCGGACCGGCAGCAGCCGGAGCTGACCATTGTCGTTCTCGCCGGTGCTCACGAGCGGGTGGCCGGATCGTACTCGGGCCGGGGACAGGTGCCCGCCGGGGCGTCTGGCGGCACCCCGGTCAGCAACTCGACGAGGTGCCGCTGTCACCACAGTGCGCGGTCCGCCACCTCCTTGGGCAGGTGCCCCAGGGTGCGGTTCGTCTGCCCGGACAGCGAGGTGCGGATCGCGGGGGCGGCCGACCCCAATCCAGCCCGTTCACCGGCGCCGAGGACGGCGAAGTCCTCGGCGGCCTGGAGATGGACCTGGTCCAAGAGCTGCCGGTGCCGTGGACGTCGGCCAGACGGACCTGCATCCCGGTTAGCCCGACCACCGTGTAGGTGTGTTCCTGGAACCGGACACGGTCGCCCAGCTGCAGCTGCCCCGGACGCGCGGACCTCACGGTCGCCCCCTGCCCGCCAGACAGACGACCGCCCCCGCACCCAGTTGCGCCGAGACCAGATCTGCCGTCAGTTCGTGCTGCCAGAGCAGGTGATAGAGCACCAGCAGCACCGCCAACCGGTCTCCGACCCGCTCGGCCCCAGCAAGAAGCAGCCGCGGTTCGCAGAACACCTCCCGCAGTCGGTCCGCCACCGGCGCCCGGCAGCAGTGCGGATGCCGGTAGCGCGCCAGCCAGCGCAGATTCACCCGCAAGGGGTGGCTCAGGTCCCCGACCAGCCGGAACTGCCCCCCGACTCGCAGATCCGCGCGGTGCACGCGAAAACCTCGGCGGCCTCCTGGTCGACCAGATCCTGCGGCCGGACATCGACGACCGCCGGTCCCATCGGCCAGCCGCGCGAAGTAGTCCGGGGTGTGCTCGCGTTCCCGGTCACCATCCGGCCAGACCAGGCGGAACGGCTGGGTGGCCAGAGCCACGACGGCGGGTTCGAAGTCCAGAGCCATCGCCGCGTCCCGCTCCACCCCATGACTCGTAGCCCACCAGGGAACGCGAGGTCACCGCCCAGTACTCACCCGTGAAGTTCTTCTGCCCCTTGAACGCCGTGAACTTCCGGGCCGGTGAGACAAGTTGGAGGGGCTCGCCCCAGTAGCGGGTCAGCGGACCGAGCCGACGGGCGCCGTCGGCACCGACGAACCCACCTGGACGTCCGACGCGTACTCCCGGGCGGATACCGCCTCCGCAGGCTCGCCCATGTGCCCTCCCCAGCACTCTGGCCGTAGTGCGAGCGTGGAACAACTTCGAGCGTTCCGAGGTCCAGAAAGCGGAG
Organism: Streptomyces sp. NPDC057474; assembly: GCF_042802555.1. Lineage (NCBI taxonomy): Bacteria > Bacillati > Actinomycetota > Actinomycetes > Kitasatosporales > Streptomycetaceae > Streptomyces > Streptomyces sp. NPDC057474. The sequence continues at coordinate 34,811 of NZ_JBHVDX010000076.1, forward strand.
GCGTCACCTAACGAGGGATGGCCCGCTTCAAACCCACTGACAAACGAGCTCAGCCCTTCCCGGTGCCGTCGAGTTGGAAGTGCCAGATGACCACGATCGGGGAATCGTCCAAGGCCGCGGCCGACGCTTCCGAGCACCAGTGCAACAGGTCCCAGGACATGTAGGTCGGGAGTGGGTCCGGGGCGGTGCCGGAGTCGAGGGAGTGGCGCGGGCGGCGGGGTTCCTCGCAGTGCCGGACCTGGAAGCCCAGTGGGAGGGCTGCGGCGAGGTAGGCGCTGAGCGGGCGGTGGTATTCGGCGAGGAGGGAGGGGCGGCCGTCCGGGCCGGGACGGCGGGCCAGGGTCGGCCGGAGGTAGGACACCAGCAGGTGGGCATCCGAGATCACAAGGTTCCCGCCTGGGCGCAGTACACGCGCGAACTCGGCCAGCACGGCGGCCAGATCGGGGACGTGAGTCAGGGCGAGTGCGCAGACGACAGTGTCGACCGCGTTGTCGGGAAGCGGCAACTGGTGCAGCTCGGCCTCGTGAAAGTCGACATCTGGCAGGCCCTTGCGGGCCTGGGCGAGCATTTCGGGCGAGGCGTCGACGCCGATCACATCGTGGCCGAGTTCATGCAGATAGATGGTGTGGCGGCCGGTCCCGCAGGCCGCGTCCAAAGCCGCGCCGACGGGCAGGCTGTCCAGGATGCGCCGGACAACGGGCTGCTCCACGTCGATCATCTGGTTGCCGGGGGCGTCATAGTGCGGCGCCCACTCCTGGTAGACGTCGGCCGCGCTGATCGTGCCCGGACTCGCCGTGACTCCCTCGGCATGCGCGAGGGCGGGCACATCCAGCAGGGTGCGGATCTCGGCGATCCGGGCCTCGACGAACGCCCGGTCGGCCCTCCCTTCCCTGATGCCACGCAGCAAAGCAGCACCCTCGATGCCCAGCAGATATCCCAGGGGGCTCAGATAGGTCATCCCACGGACGGTACGGACTCATGCTCCGACGGCTCCACCGGTTTTCCGGCACTTCGAGCGGCCGTCATCGGTGGACCAGATCACCTGCGGCCACTGACGAATCAGACCAGATCATCTGAGGCGGAAATCAGGTCGCCAGAGACGGGACACCTGTACTACAGCTCGATGTCGATGTGCTCCTGTCCTGTCGCAGTGAAGGTGGCCATCGGAACGCTGTGACCAGCGCTGGTTCAGGTTGACTGAGACAGCGGCACGATTCTCGTCTCAGTCGACCTGAACTGCAGGGACCTCTTTCACGGCCTCCTGTTCCGCCATGAACTCGTCGGGGAGCAGGAAAAGCACGGTGATCGCGCATCTTGCGTGGCCGTGCCCCGGGGTCTTTCGTCGTTGACGGGGTAGTGAAGGTGCCACATCGTCGGGGTTATGGGATCTGAAGGCGCGAAGCGCAGTCACGCAGAGGCTTGGATGCAACTCCTGGAGGCGAATCGTCCTCAGGCGGCTGAGGACGACCAGTCCTCGCCGTCCCTGTGGTTGTTGCTTCAGGCTGCCAGGCGTGAGTCGTTGCTGAGTGCGATGTATCCGTGGATCTCGATGCAGCAGCTCAGCGTGTCGGCATCGGACAGCTGGGAGGAGTGGGGCCATGAACCACTCCCGGCGATGTTCGCCCATCCGGATTCTTATGTGGTAGTGGGCCGCTCGGATCCTGGAGACCGTGTCGCTTTCGAGACTGCCGATCCCGCCGAGGCGGTCGCGTTCGCAGCCCGTCTGGTCCGCGATCAGCGGGCAGCTCAGGCGAAGGCACCGCGCGTCTGGTCGGCTGAGGTGGCCACGACGCCTGGTCACACGTCCGGTAGAAGAAGCCAGACTTCGGAGAAGGCGAGGCCGTGCTCGTGGGTCACCACCCCGCACGGGCAGCCCAGCGAGATAAGGCGCCAGTCGCAGGTCACGGTCCACGGGCCGGCCTTACCCCCGCACGCCGGGCAAGCGACGGTCTCAGCTGTCCACACCCCGAAAGCGGGTCTGCCATAACGACGGAAGCGGCCCGCGTACCGGACCTGCCAGGGCTCGACCGGGGGCGTGAGCGGAAGAGTCCCGGGCAGGCTCGTCGAGGCCAGCACGGCGAACAGTGCGATCAAATCGGGGAGCAGGGCCTCGCCGGCCTCTGTCGCCGGCACGGCCAGGCCGTCTGCCGTTCCCGCCGGGGTCCCGTATCTCGGGGCCGCCGCCGCGCCCGGTCGGTTCGGGGTGGCGTGCCAAGGCAGGAAAGCTCGGGCGACGGCGGCCAAGAGGGCGGCTGCGGGCGAGCTGACGGTGCCTGCGTCGAGGTGGTGGAGGGTAGTGCGCAAAAGTCGTTGGAGTCGCCGGTCCCGGTCCGTTGCCAGCGTCCGTGCGGTCGCTGCCCGCCGGGCAGGGAGCGGGGCCGCGAGGCGGTCCAGGACGGCCGCTGCTGCTTCGGAGTCCGCCGCGGCAGGGCGCCACTCCCCGGCGGCCAGGAGCTGCCGTGCCTGCCCGACCTCACGGGTCAGGGCGCGCGTCTGCAGCGGCCACGGGCCGAAGGCTGCCGCGTCAGTCTCGTGCCCGCTCGTCATGGCCCCCTCTCCCTCTTCCCTCGTTCTTGCGGCCGTCGCGACGTACCCGCGTGCCCGCTGTGAGCGCCGGTGGGCATCCCATCACACAAGCGGATTGGGTGTCTCGGAGCCGCTCGGTCCGGGTTCCCTACCGCGGCGGGATGAGAGACGCCTTCCGCCGGTCAGAAGGCAGTCAACCGGTCCCACGCGAAGATCCGCGCCCTCGTCGAACAGACCGTCGCGGCCCTCAAGGCCTGGCGGATCCTCCGCAAGGTCCGGTGCTCGACCACCCGCATCACCGGTCCGTCCAAGCCATCCTCTGCCTGCGTCTGGCCAGCGCAGCATGAAGTTGAAAGGGCTCAAGGTGCCGACGCACCTTGGGCCGTGAGGTGAAGGACTCGGCGCGTCACTGATCGCCTCGTCCTGAGCCTGCCGTCGGCACTCCACATCCGCACCGTGCTGCTCCAGCAGGGCCGGCGCCGAATCCGGCTCCTCGAGACCGCTACCGGCCGCACCCACTACGCCGCCGACCCGACCCACCGCTGACAAGGCCGCGCCGAACCCATGCCGGGCGCCGGGACCTTGCCGGCTACGAGCAGTCGTATCGGTGCGTGTATGGGCGTCCGGGGCAGGTGAGGCACTCGAAGAAGTACACCCCGCCCAGGTCACCGAGCACCAGCCCAGGACCGTCGTACTCGTGGTCACGGTCCTCGACCGGGGTCCAGGTGTGCTGGGACAGGGCATCGGCCTCGGTGCTCTCAACTGTCAGCAGATGTTCCATCCGGTCCCCGCACCCGGGGCAGTCCGGCCACTCCGGCTCCTGACACCAGCCCGGGTAACCGCCCAGCTTTGTGCCGGGAGCAGTGGAGAGGTGGGTCTGGTAATCCCAGCCCGTCTCCTGATCCAGTTCCAAGAACCGAAACTCCAACTCGTCCCACATGTCGCCACGCAGGTCCCAGTAGGGGTATTCCGTCACCAGCTCCGGGTGTACCAAGCACGGACGCGGGACGTAGTTCTCCCACCTCTCGGCCGGCCTTGGTGGGGCCTCCAACACCCTCCGGACCGCCTCGGCCTTCCGCCATTGGATGTGAGGAAGGACCCAGCGATGGTCACTGTGCTTCCGCGGACACCAAAGGACTTGGAGCAGGTCGCACCCTTCGGGAAACGGAACGATGCCAGGAACGCTGGTGCGGTAGATCTGCACGACAGGAACCATCGGCGCCCCCTCATGCTCGGGGCACAGCGGCCAGGACTCCTCGGCCGGCCACAACAGAGGACCACCCACCGAGCTGTCTCGGTATGTCGGTTCGCCCGCACGCGGGTGAAGCCTCACGGTTTCTTTCCGGAAGGGCACAACCTCCGGAAACAGCTTCTCAACGTCCACAGGGCGCGGCGGTGTATGGCGGATCACGTCGACAGGCTACGAGACGACGCCCACGCCCGAACCCGCCGATCGACAGGGGTGCCGGTCGCGATCTCGTAGCCGCAGCCCATCTTGTCCTACCGCAGTCCCGCCTACGACACCGGGCACACAGTCGCCTCGGCACCCGGCGAGCGGTTGCACACCCAGGTGGTGACTGGGCGCAAACGTACGACTGTCGCTTCGACACCGACCGCGTCCCCAGACTCTTGGACCAGGTGGAAGGCGAGGGCGACACCGACGCGTGCGTGAAAGAGCTGGAGTACAGACTGCTCCTTGAGCACGACCTCGTACCCCCGCCGGCATCGCCGCCCTGCCCCCGACAGGACGGACGCACGCCGACTGGCCAGCGACATCATGGCGCGTGCGGCAGGACAGTATAGCTGCGACGAACTGCCGGCGGGGCGCGCCGTTGCGATCCTGGAGTTCCGTGAACTGCTCGACAGGCACCTGCGATCGAGGCCAGCCGACTACCTCGCGGCCTTCCGTGCACTGCTCGCGACCGAGGGGCAGAACCACTGCACAGCCGCGGTGGGAGACCTCACTGACGCCTCCTACCGCCCGGACTGTCCCTGCCGTGCAGTGGAGGTGACCGTCGCGATCGACGACTACGAACGCCACCCAGCGATCCGGGACAAGAACCTGGGCGACCCAGACCGGCGCGGCCTGCGACCCGCACCCGCCGCACGCGGAGTGCCCAGCTGTCTATATGAGCGGAACCGGCCTACCTGCGGGTTGGTACCCAAGTTGGTACCAACCCGGGTACCGTAGGGGTATGCCAGCACTCAACATCGAATTCTCCGAGGCCGAGATGGCACGCCTCCGTGAGCGAGCGACGATCACCGGCAAGAGCCTGAAGCAGCACGTCCACGACGTCACCGTGCAGGAGGCCGACCGGATCGCCTTCGTCGAGGGCGCCGTCGCAGAAGCCACCCGCATCCTGCCCGGTGTGACGGAGCGCTTCCCAGAAGGCATGCGGTGAGCCCGATCATCCGCGTCGACACCGGATGGGTTTTGCAGATCCAGGCCGCGATCTCCCCGCTCAATGTGCCGATCTCCGACTGGGGCGCACTCGGCTTCATGGCCGACCGCCACAAGTTCGAACGCGAGCGCGGAACCCTCTACTACGAAGAGGTACCCGCCCGGGCCGCCACCTTCCTGCACTCGGCCCTGCTGCTGCGTCCCTTCACCGACTACAACCTCGTCATCGGCTGGGGCTGCACCCACCAGTACATGCACCTCTCCGGCCAGCCGGTCCAGGCGAAGGACGAGGAACTGTACGAGCTCGCCCAGGCCGTGCGGGGTCAGGAAGCCGATCTCAGAATCGTCGCCCAGCGTCTGGACGCCTGGCGCGCCACGTAACCGCGCACTACCGACTCGGGAAGTACGGCAAAACGGATCCAGTCGGTTTACAGACCCTGGACCGGCTGTCCCGCCGCGAGCGATGGGTCGGCCAGGACTGCGTCGGGGTAGTCAGCGAGGGTGGTCCCGCACCACCGATGCGAAGCTCAGGTCGGGAGCCAGTCCGAGCGCGGCGGCGCGCGCGTTGTCGAAGGCGGAGGACCACGAGCCCACAATGGCCTCGACGGCAGGGGTCGTCGCGACCGTCACCAGGTCGGCGACAGCGTCGTCGGCAACCTGCCGCAGCGTGGCCATCATCCCGGCGCCCGAGACCGTGAGTGCCGGAAGGTTGACCGGCAGTCCGCCGTCGAGCCGACCCCTCTCCACCCCACCCTCTACTTTCGCGATGCGCAGGATTGCCTCGACGGTGCGTCGCGGCGAGGCCAGGGCCACCCTCAGGGCGGGACCTACGAGGCAGATGGCCGCAAGGCCCGCGAGAGGCTCGCGGATGATCGCGGATGATCGCGGACAGGAATCCGGAAGCGGCCGCGTTCGGTGTGCCCGGCCGCACCGACACGGGCATCGGGCGGGCGACGCGTCCGTCGATGCACCCGCGGCGGGTGCAGTCCGCGATCAGTTGCTCGCAGACGAGCTTCTGGATCCCGTAGCTGGATCGCGGCGTGGGGAGAGTCGGCTAGTGATCTGGTTCGGAGATGCGTGAGCAGTAGCGGCAGATGCGGTCGAGGATCTGGTCGGCAGTCTTGGTCCATTTGAAGGGTCTGGCCTGGT
>NZ_JBHVDX010000077.1:0-28624 GCF_042802555.1 Streptomyces sp. NPDC057474
CTGGCCCTGTCCTTGTATGCCCTCCCCCCCCGCATTTACTTCCCCACCCCACCCACGGTTCCGGTCGCGTCCGGCCGACCTTTATCTCGGTCGGCCGGGCCCCTGCGGGCCTGCAGCGACTCGATTGCACGAGGAGCGCTGCCGTGACTCCGCCCCATGTGAGGGCTTCCAACCCGAAGGTTGCGGTCCAGCCCGAACCGACCCCTTTTGGGGCGGGACGAACGCAACACAGCCCAGGTAAGTGAATTCCCCCACCGGACAAAGCCGGTGGTCCTCGCTAGGAGACTTATGGCAGAGCCGCGGCCCGTCCTGGAGATGACGGGCATAGTCAAAGAATTCCCGGGAGTACGGGCTCTGTCGGGCGTCGACTTCCGGCTCTTCCCCGGCGAGATACACGCTCTGATGGGCGAGAACGGCGCCGGAAAGTCCACCCTGATCAAGGTGCTGACCGGGGTCTACTCCCTGGACGGCGGCACGATCACCCTCGACGGGGAGTCCGTGCGGTTCGCCAGCCCGCTGCAGGCGCAGCAGGCCGGGATCAACACGGTCTACCAGGAGGTCAACCTCTGCCCCAACCTGTCGGTGGCGGAGAACATCTTCATCGGCCGCGAACCGACCCGCTTCGGCCGCATCCAGTGGAAGCGGCTGCGCAAGGAGGCCGCGGAGCTGGTCGACCGGCTCGGCCTCGACATCGACGTGACGGCACCGCTGTCCTCGTACCCGCTGGCCGTGCAGCAACTGGTCGCGATCGTACGGTCGGTGGGCACCGGCGGCGGGGAGGGGAAGGGCACCAAGGTCCTCGTCCTCGACGAGCCGACGTCCAGCCTCGACCGCGACGAGGTCCTCGAACTCTTCCGGCTGATGCGGCGGTTGAAGGACGAGGGGGTCGCGATCCTCTTCGTCTCGCACTTCCTCGACCAGATCTACGAGATCTGCGACCGCATGACCGTCCTGCGCAACGGCACCCTCGTCGGCGAGCACATGGTCAGCGAACTCGACCAGGTCGGCCTGATCCAGCTGATGATCGGCAAGGACCTGGACCAGCTGGAGGAGCTCCACGAGCAGCAGCTGCACGCCGACGTCGGCGAGACCCTGCTGCACGCGGACGGCCTCGGCCGCACGGGCGGCATCGCCCCCTTCGACCTGGACATCAAGAAGGGCGAGGTCGTGGGCCTCGCCGGCCTGCTCGGCTCGGGCCGCACCGAACTCGCCCGGCTGCTCTTCGGCGCCGACCAGCCCGACAGCGGCAAGGTCACCGTGGGCGGCAAGCAGGTTTCGATGAACGCCCCGAACGACGCCATCGGCGCCGGGGTCGCGTTCTGCTCGGAGAACCGCAAGACCGAGGGCCTGGTCCCCGATCTGACGGTCCGCGAGAACATCATCCTGGCCCTCCAGGCGTCCCGCGGCTGGACCCGGCCCATCCCGGCCGCCCAGCGCGACGAACTCGTGGCCAAGTACATCAAGGCCCTCGACATCCGGCCCGCCAACCCGGAGGCCCGCGTCGGCCAGCTCAGCGGCGGCAACCAGCAGAAGGTGCTGCTCGCCCGCTGGCTGATCACCCAGCCGAAGCTGCTGATCCTCGACGAGCCCACACGCGGCATCGACGTCGGCGCCAAGGCCGAGATCCAGAAACTGGTCGTCTCCCTCTCCGAGGACGGCATGTCCGTCCTCTACATCGCGGCCGAGCTGGAGGAGGTCCTCCGCCTCAGCCACACCATCGGCGTGCTGCGCGACCGCAAGCTGGTGGCGCGGCTCACCAACGGGCCGGAGATCACCACCAGCAGGATCCTGGAGACCATCGCGAGCGGAGAACACCAGTGAGCACCCCACCCGTGGCGACGACGGCCACGACCGGCACGACATCCCGCTGGCGGGCGCTGACACACCACCACCTGTTCTGGCCGGTCGCGGTCCTGGCAGCCCTGCTGCTCGTCAACGTCCCCTTCACCCCCGACTTCTTCTCGATCAGGATGACGGACGGCCACCTCTACGGCAGCCTCGTCTCGATCGTGCTCTTCGGCTCGCCCCTGATCCTGGTGGCCGTCGGCATGACCCTGGTCATCGCCACCGGCGGCATCGACCTCTCCGTGGGCGCGGTCGTCGCCATCACCGGCGCCCTGACCTGCTCTTACATCAGCGACCAGGCCGACCAGAACGCGCTGGCCGGGGTGTTCCTGGCCATGGGCATCGGCCTGGTGGCGGCGGTGGTCTGCGGCCTGTGGAACGGCTTCCTGGTCGCCCGGATGGGCATCCAGCCCATCATCGCCACACTGATCATCATGGTCGCGGGCCGAGGTGTCGCCCAGCTGATCACCGACGGCCAGATCATCACCATCAACAGCGAGCCGTACAAGCTGATCGGCGGCGGCTACTGGCTGACGCTGCCCTTCTCCATCTTCGTCGTCGCGGCGGTCGTCGCCGTCACCGTGGCCCTGACCCGCAAGACGGCGCTCGGCCTTCTCGTCGAGTCCGTCGGCGGCAACGCCGAGGCCAGCCGCCTGGTCGGCATCCGGTCCCGCCGCATCAAGATCATGGTCTACGTCTTCTGCGCGCTCTGCGCCGGCATCGCGGGCCTGATGATCAGCTCCAACACCTCGGCCGCCGACGGCAACAACGCCGGCCTGTGGATCGAGCTGGACGCGATCCTCGCCGTGGTGATCGGCGGCACCTCGCTGCTGGGCGGCCGGTTCTCCATCGGCGGCACGGTGATCGGCGCCCTGGTCATCCAGACCCTCACGACGACGATCTACACGATCGGCGTGCCCACCCAGACCAACCTGGTCTTCAAGGCCGCCGTCGTCATCGTCGTCTGCCTGCTCCAGTCCCCGAAGTTCCGCGCGAAGGTCTTCGGCGCCCGGTTCGGCTCCAAGCCCGGCGCGACCGGCGGCGGCACGTCGCCCGCGGCCCCGGCGAAGCCCGCCACGACGCCCGCCGAGGCGGCCCCGAAGATGGAGGTGTCGTGATGACCGCGACCACCAAGACCCCAACGGCCCAGGACAGCCGTACGGCAGCGGCCTCGACGCCGGCCTCCAGGGCGGCGCGGCTGCTCGCCGACCGGCGTCTGCCCGTCCTGGTGACCGCCGCGCTCTTCCTCGCGATGTACATCACGGGCCTGAGCCGCTACCAGAACTACGGTTTCGGCGAGCCGCAGGTCTTCCTCAACCTCTTCATCGACAACGGCTACCTGTTGGTGGCCGCCGTGGGCGCGACCTTCGTGATCCTCTCCGGCGGCATCGACCTCTCCGTCGGCTCGGTCATCGGCTTCACGACTATGTTCACGGCCTGGATGGTGGAACGCCAGGGCCTGCCGATCCTGCTCGTCATCCCCATGGCCCTGGCCGTGGGCGCCTTCGGCGGGTTCCTGATGGGCTATGTGATCCAGAACTTCGAGATCCAGCCCTTCATCGTGACCCTCGCCGGCCTCTTCCTCTTCCGGGGCCTGTGCCTGGTCATCAGCAAGGAGTCGATCGCCATCGGCGACGCGACGGTGAGCAGCCTGGCCCAGACGCAGGTGCAGCTGGGCGTCGGCTTCCTCTCCATCGGCGCGATCATCGCCCTGGTGGTCCTGGCCGCGGCCTTCTACATCCTCCACTACACCCGCTTCGGCCGCCGCGTGTACGCCATCGGCGGCAACGAGCAGTCCGCGATGCTGATGGGCCTCCCGCAGGGCGGCACCAAGATCGCCGTCTACACGGTGTCCGGCTTCTGCTCGGCCCTGGCGGGCCTGCTCTTCACCCTCTACATCCAGTCCGGCGACCCCCTCCACGCCACCGGCATGGAACTGGACGCGATCGCCGCAGTGGTGATCGGCGGCACGCTGCTCACGGGCGGCTCCGGCTACGTCCTGGGCACCGTCTTCGGCGTCCTCGTCCTGGGCCTCATCAAGAGCATCATCCAGTTCGAGGGCACCCTCAGCTCCTGGTGGACGAAGATCGCCACGGGTGTGCTGCTGTGCGCGTTCATCCTGATCCAGCGGGCGATGACGGCACGCAAACAGACCTGAGCCGCGGGGAAGTCCCCCGGCACGACGAGGTCCGCCGCACGGCGTATGTGCGGCGGACCTCTCTGCGTACTCGTCACCTTTCGGGCGGGCCCTCAGGCCAGGAACTCCGCGACGGTCGCCACGAACCGCTCGGGGTCGTCCAACCACGGGTGATGCCCGGCCCCGGGCTGTACGACGAACCCGGCATCCGGGAACAGCGCGGCGTACTCGTCCATCGCGCCGGGCGGCGAGTTGAGATCGACCTCCCCGGCGAGCACGAGCACGGGCTCCTCGAACCGCCGCAACGCGGCCCGCGTACCCTCCGGGTCGAAGGCTCCCTCACCCCCGAAGACGCCTGCGGCCTCGGGATTGCGCTGCTCGGCGCCGGCGGCATCGAGGGCCTGCGCCGCCTCGTCCCAACGCCCGTGCAGGAAGGGCGCGACGGCCGCCCAGTGCCGGTCCGCTCCCCGCCCCGCCGCGACCTCCTCCAGCGCCGCGAACGCCTCTTCGAACCACGCCTCGCCCTCACGCAGCCGGGCGACCGCGAGCCTGTCCTCGCCCCCGACCGCGATCCCGACCCCGAGGGGACTCGGCGTCACCAGAACCAGCCTCCCGACCCGCTCCGGACACATCCGTACATACGCCGCCGCGACATTCGCCCCGGCACAGTGCGCCAGCAGATCGACCCGCTCCACTCCCAACTCCTCCCGAAGCGCCTCCACATCCCCGACGAGCCGGTCACAGCGGTACGTGGAGGTGTCCGCCGGGATCGCGGACTCCCCGGTACCCCGAAGATCCGCCATGACCAGCCGCCGATGCGCGGACAGCCCCCCGAGTTCACCGAGATAGGCGGAGGCGCGCATCGGCCCACCGGGCAGACAGACCAGAGGCGGGCCGTCCCCGAACGTGCGGTAGGCGAGCAGCGTGCCGTCAGGTGCGCGAAAGGTGGCCATACCGCCGACCCTCACAGCCCCCTCGCAACAGGGCAACCGTAATTCGCCTCGCCTCGCCCCGCCCGCCTGCCGAACCTCCTTGTCCGCCCGGCACAGCTCGGACGTCTCCTCGCACTGGACCTGCCCGTCCCCGCGGTCCGCGCACCCCGTCATCGCCGACGCCGACAGACACCTTCGCCCGCAGTCGGACTCACACCGGCACCGGTGTCGTTGTGTCGGCTCACCCGGCGAGGCGGACGGCAGGCGACCCTGCGCGGCGAAATACTTCCGCCATGTCCCCTCGCCCTGCCTCGCCCACCTCGGGATGCGGGGGCACGCCCTTTCGCGTGCTCTTCGTCTGTACGGGAAACCTGCACCGCTCGCCATTGGCTGAGCGCCTGCTGCAGGTCCGGCTCGCCTCGTGCCCGGGTACGTTCCAGGTGAGCAGCGCCGGCACCGCGGCCAGGGCGGGAACACCCATGGACCCGGTGGCCGCGGCCCTCCTCATCGGGCTGGGCGGGGATCCCAGCGGCGTACTCGCTCGCCGGCTGACCGCAGCGCTGGTGGATGACTCCGACCTAGTGCTGGGTGCCGCCGCGGAGCACCGTGAGGCAGCCGTGCGGCTCTCTCCGTTGTGGGCGTTGCAACGGGCCTTCACGTTGCGTGAGTTCACCCGGTTGCTCAGGCCGGAAGACGCCGCGGGTGCGACGGAACCTGCCGAGCGAGCCGCAGCGCTGGTCAAGGGTGCCGCGGCACGGCGGGGAGCGGGCGGCGACCGCCTGGACGACGATGATGTGGCTGATCCGTACGGCGCGCCCACACAGGTGGCGCGAGAGGCTGCGGCGCGGATCGCCGAGTCGGTGGAGCGGATCGCCACGGCGGTACGGGCCGCTCCCCCTGTCCGTGAACATCTCACGATCGAATCCTGAGCCTGAGGGATCCCCGGTGCGGCGAAGGCCACCGGGCCGAGGGCGAGGACCGGGACGTGCGGTCAGTCACCACAGGGCGGGTATGGCCGCACCGTGACCCGCAAGGGCCGCACCAGCGGCTGGCGCAGCAGCGACACGGGACGGTCCGAGGAGCTCTCCACCAGGCGCAGTACCAGGGTACGGGTGACACCGGCGGGCAGCTCCAGGTCAAGGGTGTGGACCGGATGACCGCGCTCGACAGCTTGGTTCACCAGGACCGGTCGCCCGTCCAGAGCAGCCGTGGCCAATTTCGCCCCCTTACTCGCGTAGTACGAAACCAGCAGACGGTTGTCGCCGGGCCGCGTGCGGTAAGGCGGGGCGTCCAGCCGCTGGTTGACATACGTGGGGAGCCCCGAGCGCGGTGCTCTGTTGGTGAGGCTCACGGTCACGGTGACCTCACGGCCGGCCGCGACACACCGGCCAGGTGCCCACTCCAGGCGCCGGTCCAGGTAGTAGTCCAGCTTGTTGCCGGCCGCGTTGTTGACGACCAGTCCGGCGAAGGGGTCGGAGGTATCGGGCAGGGTACCGCCGAACGGACGTCGGCGGAGTTCACGCTGCTCGGACGGGTGAGCACTCCACACCTTGACCCGTCCCTCCCGCAGCTGCCCGCTCAGGGCGGCGAACAACGCGGGCCGTCGCTGCGGGTCGTCGGCCGCCCCCAACAGCCGATCCGCGGCGGCGCGAGCCACGTCGAGGAAGAATTCCTTGCGCTCTTCGGTGTCCGGGTAGTCCACGTAGCTGCTGCGCTCGGTGAGGTCCACGACATTGGCAGCGGTGACCGCGGTGCCATCGGGCAGACGGGCGGGGCCGGACGCGGTGAGCAGCCCTGACAGAACACTGGGATCGAGGGCGAGCGCGCCGTCCACCTTCTGGCCCGTGTGATCCCGCCAGGCGGCCGTCCAGATGCGGGCCGCGTACGGGAAGTGCGGACTGACGTTGGAGTTCACCCAGGTGGTGGTGGGGGCGTTGTGCCCGTGCAACGCGTCATACTCGTCGCCCAGGTCGACTGCCGCGACGGCGTTCGCCATCTCGGTGTCGTTGCCGAAGCGCTCGAACGCCAATCGGCCCCGGTCCGCGGTAAGGACCGCGAACGCGCCGGGCAGCCCGCCGGTGCCGCGTGCCTCGGCCGTGTTCTCGAACACCACCACATACCGCCGTGAGCCCCGTTCTCCCAGCATGGCCGGCATCACCCGCGCCGCCGCGGCGGCGTCGGCCGTGGCGGGGACGATCCGGTCGAGCTGTTCGGCGAGCTGGGCTCGGGCCCGGTCGACGGCGGGCAGCCAGGTCTTACGAGGCAGCTCGTCGACTTCGTCGCGCACGTCGGAGGCGCTGTGTGAGGCCCGGTCGAGGGCCGGAGCGGCCCGGCGAAGCGCGGACAGACTCAGGGGACCACGGTCTTTCGCCGAGTCGGAGGTGAGTTGGGAGACGGACTCCGCCAGAGGCGAGAGCACGTCGCGGGTCAACCGGTCGGCAGCCTCCGCGGCACCGCGCACGGTGCGGAGGGGACCACCCAGGACAGGCAGGTAGGCGGCGGAGTACCAGGCCGGACCGGTGGTGAGACGATGTGCTCGCGCAGCATGCGCGGCGGCTGCGCGCACAGCGGTGTCGGTTCTCTGCCTCACCGGCCCGGCATCCCCCGCGGACGCCTCCGCGGCGGGACGTGCGGCGGTCTGTTGCCGCAGCGAGTCCAGCGCCCGCTGGGCGGACAGCAGTTCATCGCGGGCGAGCAGGCCGGTCACGACGACCCAGCCGGCGCCGGCCAGAGGCAAGCCTGCGACTGCGCACACCAGCAACCTGGCACGACGGCGGCGGAGCCATCGGACCAGGCTGTCGGCGTTGCGTGGTTCGCAGTGTTCCCTGAGGCGCGGCATTCGCATACTGCGGCCCGGTTCAGCCTTCGTCAGTGCGAGTGTGACGGCGTCGTACGACCGTGACCGTCTTGGCGGCGATCGCGGCGAGACCGGCAGCCCCGCCCACCAGCGCCCAGTTCGTGCCCGAACCGGTCGCGGGTCCCGTGCCGCCGCTTACGTCCTGGCCGGTGCCGTCGTAACCGGCCAGAGCCAGGTCCGTCTTCTGGCTCGTCCCGGTGGGGCCGGACTGCTCCTCGGCGGCACCGGTGTTCAGGAAGAGGGTCTTTCCGTTGCCCGTGACCTTGACGGTCCCGGGTCGACCTTCGATGGCAGCACTCAGGGGGAGACTCGTCCCCGCCCGTTCGGGACCGGCGTCGCCGGTCACATCGGTGTTCGCCCTGGCTCCGTGCGGCTTCCCTTCTCCGTGCCCGTTCCCGTTCCCGTGCCCATTCCCGTTCCCGTTTCCGTGCCCGTTTCCGTTCCCGTGCCCGTTCCCGTTCCCGTTCCCATTTCCGTTCCCGTTCTTCCCTGTCACGGTGATGGGAGCGGAGACGCTTCCCGACTGCTCGCCGGTGAGCGTGAACAGATAAGCACCGGGAGGGGTGCCCTTGGGCACCTGGAAGCACCCGAACACAGTGCCCCGCCCGTTGGCCTCGTAGGTCGCGTCCTGGTCATTGCACTTGTCCCCGCCGTCCCCGCTGCGGGTTACTCCGCTGAGGGTGGTCGACGACTGTGGGACGAGCGCTGCAGTGACCGTCTCGCCGGCCTCGAACCCCTCGGCCACGAAATAGATCACCCCGCCCGCGGGCACCGTGGCAGTGCTCAACCCCGGTGGGTAGGGCTGGTAAACATTCGTGGGTACACCGGCATACGCGGACTGCGCGGTCGCCAGTGGTACGGCGGCAACGGCGGTGGCGGCGGTGGCAGCCAAGGCAACCCGCCACGACAAAGATTTGATCATCTTGCTCCGTCTCCCAGTTTGATCTCTGTCCGGATGGCAGCGCCGCCAAAGTACTGACACCTTGCTATATATGCAGATTTGCGCCGCGATTAACGCGGGGAGCCTCAGGAGCCACCTAATGGCCCACTCCCATGGTCCTCGCGGGCGCATCTGGACGCGCCTGCCTTGTCACTCTCCGACACGTCTGGGCGGGCGGACCGTGCCCCCAGGGCATACGCCTGGCGAAGACGGGCCGATTGGACGGCAGGTGTGTGATCGAGGAGCGATTCTGCGAGGAAGGCCAAGTGCCGGTCCCGGAACTTGCCGGGTACCGCGAGGTGCCCCGCAAGCTCCGCGAGCGCGGTCGGCGTCGCTGCCAGATCGCGCAGTCCCAGGGCCGCAAGAGCAGGAATGTCCCGAGCCGCCACGGGAAGGCCGGCGCCGACGGCTTCGAGAAGGGCGAGGGGCGCGCCCTCCCAGGCAGCGGTGTGGACATACACGCCGGCTTCACTCAGCAGACGACGGATCTCGGGTCGCTCCAGCCAGCCCGTCACCCGTACTCCGGCGCCTTCGAGCAACCGCCGCAAGTCCATGTCGCCGTCACCGATCCACACCCAGTCGAGAGACGGACCGGCCGCCGCTGCCCGAGCGAAGAAGGCGGGATCCTTTTGTGGGCACAGCCTCCCGACCGCGACGGCAAGGGGCCGCTGCCTCGGGCACGCTGAAGACAGCGCGGTGTCCGAGCCGGGGAGCACGATGTTGGGTACGTGAACGACCCGCGACACGCCCATTTTCCTGGCGAGTTGAGCTTCCCGCGGGCTGCAGGCCGCCACGACCCCGGTACGCAGGGTCAGCAGACGCTCCGCGATCCAATAGGCGGCCCGGACCACGGAAGGGGTGTCCTGCCGTTCGAAGGCGTAGCAGTGCGGTGTGTAAACGATCTCGTCGGCCGGAATGGCCAACAACTGACGGCAGTAGGCGCCCGCCAGGGAGGAATGGGCGTGGACGCGATCCGGTCGCAGTCTGTTGTAGACATCGGCGATGGCCCGTCTTCGGGCGCGGTAGCCGTCTGGAAGGTGGAGCACGCCGGCGGGGCTCACCCCTTTGGGCAGGGACACCGGGAAATCGGGGCGCTGTGAGAGCAACAGCCAGTGCTCCAGATCGGGCGCCGCTGACACGTAGTCGCCGATCGCGGCTGCGACTCCGCCACCGAAAGCTTCCGTGACGTGCAGGATGCGGCCCGTGGGAGCGCCGATGCGGAGCGGCGGAAATCGCCCGCAATCTTCAGCTGGGTCGACTTCATTCGTGGTCAGGGTCATTCTTTTGCCTCCGATGAGGTTCGCGCGATATGTGCCGCTCCTGAAACTTTTCAGGCCACGGTCCCGGAACGGCCCCGACAGGGCGGGGCATGGTCCAGGAACCGTCGCGAAGGTTCTGCGGCGCACGTGATGAATGTCCAGTGCACCGAGCGAGTGTCAGTAGCGCGATCGCACTCGCTCGGCAAAGGACATGCGGTCGCCTGTGTCGAGCCGAACACGAAGGCAACCAGCCACTCGTATATCTATCCGGCTAATAACTTTTGTGCTACGCGAAAAGGGTGAATTCTCTGCCCGGCTCCTCGTCGACGCGCAACTCACGACAACACGAGTCCAGCCTCAGTGGGTCAGTACTTCCCACATTCGCGCATAGGTCCCTCCCGAGGCGAGGAGGTCACCGTGTCCTCCGTCCTCGACCACCGCGCCGCGGTCCAGGACGACGATGCGATCGGCACGAGCCGCGGTCGCCAGCCGATGCGTCACGAGCAGAACCGTGCGGTCCTCGGCAAACCGCTCCACGGCCCTGGTCACGGCCTCCTCCGTGGCTCCGTCAAGTGCCGCAGTCGCTTCGTCCAGGAGCAAGAGATCCGGTCGTACCATGGCTGCTCTCGCCAGACTGATCAACTGACGTTGTCCGGCCGAGAGATTGGAGCCTCCCGGAGACAATCGGTGGAGGTAGCCACCGGGCAGCCGTGAGAGCACGTCATGAGCGCCCACTGTGCGGGACACCTGCTCCACCTCGTAGTCCGTGGCGCCGGGGCTGCCGTAGGCGATGGCGTCCCGGACCGTACCGGCGAAAAGATAGGGCTCCTGGGGAACAATGCCCAGTCGGCGTCGCCACAGCGCCTCGGGAATGTCCCGCAGATCCGTGCCTGCGTAGAGGATCCGGCCTTTCTCGGGCTCGCAGAATCTGGCGATGAGCTTCAGCAAGGTCGTCTTACCCGCGCCCGTCTCGCCCACAAAGGCAACCATCGTGCGGCGGGAGACGCTGAGTGAGACGTTCCGCAGTACCAGGCGTCCTGCCTGAGAGCCATTGCACGGGTAGGAGAAACTGACGTTGTCGAGCTGCAGAACCGGGCTTTCGGACGCAGAGCTCACAGGGTGGCGGGTAGCTGTCATGTCCTTGCGCGGCTCATGGCTGCCGCTCAGCGGCTCGTGCTCTGCATGTCTCTCCCGCTTCGTGGCCGAAGGCTTCTCGGTGGGGAGACTCTGAATCCGCGCCATGGAGACGACCGCCTGCTGAAACCCGTCCAGTACCTGGACCGCCTGTTGAACCGGCGCGAACAGTAGTTCGAGATAGAGCAGGAATGCGACCACCGTGCCGAGCGAGAGACGACCGTGCTCCAGTTCGGCCATACCTACGATCAGGGCCCCTGCCGTTGCCAAGGCGCTGAGCAGCTGACCCAACGGGTAGTAGGCGGAAAGTTGGAGCTGTGCCCGAAGACGGCTGTTGCGGAACGTCAGGCCGAGATGCGTATGCCGCGCTGCCCAGTCCGCTTCCCTGCGCCAGGCCTGGACGTGTACCAGTCCACGAACGCAAGCGTGGATGTAGTCGGATGTCGCAGCAAGAGCCTCGCGAGCCTCGTGGTAGGCCGGAAGGGTACGCCGCTGCATGCGCACGGTGGCGAACAAGAGAAAGACAGCTGCCACCAGCGCGACGATCGCAAGCCGCGCACTGCTGGCGACAAGGACGAGAAGGATCCCGGCGAAGGACACTGAGCTGACAAAGGTCCAAGTGAGCCCTGTTTGGGCGAAAGCCGCGAGTGCATCGATGTCTGTCGTCATCCGGGAGACGGTCACGCCTGCGGGCTCCCGCTCGTAGAAGTCGAGGCCGAGGCGCTGAAGGCGCTGGAACAGGCGGGCCCGCAGGGTGTAGAGCAAGCGTTCCGTCGTCCGCCCTGCGGTGATCGTTGCTGTGATTTGCAGCAACCACTGGATGACCACCACCGCCATGCCGACTGCCGTGGCCGTCCATAGGGCGTGGGACAGCGCGCGTTGCACTCCGGCGTCCACGCCGTGTCGGACCAGCAGTGGAACGGCCAGAGCGCAGGTGGCGTCCGCGAGGGCCAGTACGACGATGAGCGCGGCAGGTGTTCTGTACTCGCGCAGTAATGCGATGGCCGAGAGCGAGGAGTCCGCTTCGGCATCGTATTTCGGGGGCCGATCGACGGCGGGTGGCAGCGCGTCGAGGCGGGCGCGGAGTCGCGGAGCGAGTGTGAGCGCGGCCAGGCCACGCCGAGGCCCCTCGGAGTTGCTCTCTCGGAGCTGCTTGTCGGCATCTCCCGCGCCGTAGGGCCAAGAGAGCTGAGCGGTGCTGTCTGCAAGGGTGCTGACTGGGGCTGTGCGGGCAGCGGGAACATCCTTGCGGGGTGATTCCCCGACAAGGGAACGGAAGAAGTGCGAGCGGGAGGCAAGTTCCGTGTAGGTGCCCTCATCCGTGACCCGACCACCATCGAGGACGGCGATGCGGTCCGCCAGCCGCAGCACGGCAGGTCGGTGGGTGGCGATGACGGTGGTCCGCTCACCCGGCAGTTTCGCCACGGCCGTGAGGATCTTCCACTCGACCACGGGATCCAGTGCGGAGGTCGCATCGTCCAGAACCAGCACCCGGGGGTCGGCGAGCAACGCTCGTGCCAGCGCGATGCGCTGCCGCTGTCCGCCTGACAGCTGCCGACCGCCTTCACCGATCTTCTCCTCGTATTCGTTCGGGAGTTCGGTCACGAAGTCGTGGCACTGTGTGACTCGAGCCGCCTGGATGACCTCCTCGAAGGTCGCTTCAGGCCTGCCGAACGCGATGTTCTCGCGCACCGAACCGGAGAGGATGAACGGCTCGCTCGAGACCAGTCCGACCGCGGAGCGCACCCCGGCCAGCGTCAGGTCACGGATGTCGACACCATCGAGGCGGATCGTCCCGGAGCCGGGGTCTTGATGCCTCAGCAGCAGGGAGACAGCTGTGGTTTTCCCTGAGCCGGTCGGCCCCACCAGCGCGAGAGTCTTTCCGGCGGGGCAGGCCAGCGACAAGCCCTCGAGGCCGGCGGAAGCTTGGTCGTGCCGGAAGGAGACCCGGTCGAACTCGACGGACAGTGCAGTCGTCGGTGCGGAGTGTGGGTCCCCGTCCTCGGGGTCGGCTACTGCCGGCCTCAGATCAATGATCGCAAAGAGACGATCAAGGCTGGCCAGCGCCTGGCTGCTCAGAGCGACCATTCCCAGCATCGTCTTCGCCGGCCCCATCACCATCGCCAGATAGGCGTTGAACGCGACGAATGTTCCGAGCGAGAGCGTGCCGCGCAGTACCATCCAACCGCCAACCGCCAAGATGCCGAGCTGACCCAGCACCGGCACGGCCTGACTCGCCGGGACGTAGCGGGCAATCATCCGCACGACGCGCATACGTGCGGCGAACAACTGCTCAGCACTGAGGCGGAGCTTGTTCATCTCCCGCCGCTCCTGGGCAAAACCCTTCACGACGACGGCCCCACAGACCGCGTCGCTCACCACATCGGCGACTGCGGCAACGTCGCGCTGCGCCTGCCAACTCGCAGGGAACACCCAGCGTGCGCTCTGGTAGCTGAAGAACCACAGCAAGGGGATCGTGCCCAGCGCAACCACCGTCAGTGTCGGTGACAACGCAAGCATCATGACCGCGGCCAGGCCGAGCAGGAGCAGGGCCCCGAGCAGTGAGGGGACCATGAACAGGGCTCCCAGCACAATGTGCAGGTCGCTGGTGGAACTCACCAGCAGTTGGCCCCCCCTCAGTTCCGCCTGCTGCGCACCGTCCAGTCGCAGCACGGCACGGAAATACTCCTCACGCAGATCATGCTGAACATCGAGACCCAAGTGGCCCGCCCAGTAGTGCCGGAGGAAGTTCAGCGTGTAAAGCGCCAGGCCGGACAGAACGACGAGCGCTGCCCAGGGAGCCAACGGCCGTGTCCTCGCGACGATCACGTCGTCGATCACCAGCCGTGGCAGCAATGGCATGAGTGCGGTGAGCGCAGTAGCGGCGAGTGTGGCAGCCAGGGTGGCCATCAGGCGTCCCCTGCGTCTCGAAAAGTAGCCTGCGATGCGCGGAACGGCAGGGAATCCGGCCTGGATACGATTCACGCGAAAATCCTAGGCGGCCAAACCAGAAGAACCATCGGGCTTCAATCGTACGATGCCCAGATACCACCTGCAGCGGTAATACGCTCCACCGTTCGGCCGAGGCTGTGCGTGTCTTCCCAGCCAACAGTCCCACTGCGCATAGTTACTATCCGCAGGAGGTAGTGTGAAAATGGAAGAAGAGACCATCTGGCTGACGGAGCGCTTGTGAGCGACGTGCGAGTCGCACTGGTGGTGCCCACCATCGGTAGAGCCGCCGAGTTGGATGAGCTGCTGTGCAGCGTGGAATCCCAGAGCCACCCCGTGGCCTCCGTCGTCATCGCGGACCAAAGCAACGGCCATGACGTACGTGAGCTCGTCGCACGGTGGAAGCGACGGCTTCCCGTGACCCGAGTAGTCTCCTGCGGTGGAGCGTCGAAGGGACGCAACGACGGAATCGCCGCCCTCCCCAACTGCGATGTCATCGGCTTTCCGGATGACGACGTCTGGTACCAACGTGACACAGTGGAGCGGGCAGTGGGCGCGCTGCGTCGTCACGGCGGTTGTGTCTCCGGAGTCCTCACCACCACAGTGGGGACTGTCGGAAGGATGGGCGCCGCCAGCGATCCGCGCCTGCTGGACAAGCGGACCCTGTGGAAGTGGGCGATGGAAGCAACGTGCTTTTTCGAACGCCGCTACTTCACCACCGTGGGATATTTCGACCCCGGCCTCGGTGTCGGGGCTCCCACGCCTTGGCAATCAGGCGAGATCTCCGACCTTTTGCTGCGCGGACTGCGCAGCGGCTTTCCGCTCTGGTCCGATCCCGCAGTCCGGGTGTTCGACAGAGCTGAAGTCGATTCCAGGGACGCCACCTACAGGTTGAAAGCACGGCGATACGCGCGAGGTACCGGCCGGGTCCTGCGGCAACACCAGGAGCAGGGCCGGTACGCCACTTCTCTGGCGGGGCCCGCAGTGCAGTCCGTCTGTGGACTGCTGCGCGGCCGGCCGCACACAGCACTGTTGAAGCTGCACGTCACGCTGGGCCGTGCAGAAGGAATGGTAGGCCGGGTGCTCCCACTTTCCCCGGAATGAGCTTCTTTCGCCGAGTGTGGAGGAAGGCGGAATCTACGCCGGGCTTGCCTAGGCCGTGGCAGGCAGTGAGCCTTTCCCCTCCTCGGTCTGGGCTGGCCAGACCGAGGGTGAGGACAGCTTGAACGAGGCTCGTGATCCGGGTCGTCGAGCAGCGGGGAAAGAGGCTCATTGAGGGCGGCGCCGGACAACGCTCGCGCAGGTGAGAGTGAACCCGGATGACCATGTGCGCCGGAGGTGAGGAGGAGCCGGCCGACAATCGGCCGTTCAAGAGCGATTCCGCATGTGGCGCACGCGGCTACCCCCGCGCCGAACGGCATGCGCCCAGAACATGGGCTGCCGAGCAACTCGTGCCAGATCGCGGCGTGCTACGGAGAAGAGGAACGTCGGTTCACCCGACAGGCTGACGGGCAGCCAGCTATAGCCGAGAGTCGAGAGGAACTTCTTCACTGCTTGCTTGACTTCTTTCGATTGAAGCTCAACCACGATCGCCGGATGCCACCTCCTGAGAGTCTCGACACTCCCTTCGAGTACCGCGAGTTCAGCACCTTCGACGTCAATCTTCATCAAGCGTGGGGCTCGCACGTTCAGACGATCGACAGTGGTCACCTCCACCTGTCCTGCAGCGTCGACATTCACCGCTGCAGAACCAAGGTTTCCTGGGATTCGCACCCGGACAGATCCCCTGCCGGCCTGCCGGGAGACTGCCACATTCCGTGGGTCAATATCGCCGACATTCCGGCAGGCGTTCTGCCGTAGGATTTCGAAGGCGTCAGGATTTGGCTCCAGAGCAAGGACGCGGCAGCCATGCCGGGAGTAACTCAGAGCGTGATTTCCAATATTGGCCCCCACGTCGACGACGAGATCGCCAGGCGAAATGAGAGAAGCAGTCAATCTCAGTAGCCTGTACTCGTAAGGGCGACCGGTGCGCAAGATCTCTTTGCCGATGTGGTCATCTGCGGCAACCGTCAGAGAATATGGGCCGTACAGATCCGAAACCGGGACAGTTTGTGTTTGCATGCCACTACCTCTCATTGAGCTTCTGCAGGGTGGCCGCCACTGATCTGGTGACGGATGGCAGGACCGTCGACATCACCGCTGCCCACGCCCACCGCATCAGCACCGTCTGTGAACGGCTGAGGATCCTGTGTTGGTCAACAAAGCGTACGATCAGCCGTGCTTGCCACTGCACTCTCCTTCGCGGTTGCTGACCTTTTGCAAGGCCCAGGAAAGCAGCACGGCTGCCAGGATTCCCGGGAACGCCCTGCCCTGACCCCAGTAGAAAAAGCGGGCCAGTTCGACAGTCCCGATGAAGAGGACGCTGTAGAGCAGCAAGGCTCCTGGGTGGCCCGCCTTCAGGGCCCGGTAGCAGCGGCCCAAGCCGTATCCGAGAACAATCCAGAACGCGACCGCACCGAAGGCTCCGTAGTCGACTGCGGGCGCCAAGATGCCGCCTTCGTTGTTGAACTCCGGATTCGCGTGCAGCGACAGTGTGGCCTTCCATCCGCTCCTGGGGTCGATACCGAGAAGCTGCGACTGGTCGAGGAGCAACGAAAGGCCGGGGAATTCCCAGAGGAACTTCATGGTGTAGTACGGCAGTTCGAGATGTGGTGCCATGTGGTCACGCAAGAGAATGGAGTTGTTGACTGCGGTCGCGTAGTAGCCACCCAGTCGATGGACAATGAATTCCAGATAGCTGCCGCCTTGCCGGCTGTAGTAGTCGTTCCAGCTGCGGGTGTACTCGAAGCTGGCGAAGACGCAGATCAGCAGCAGGGGGGCCAACAGGGGCGCCAGCGCCCATTTCCAGTCGCCGGAGGACCTGCGCGGAGACGGCAGGCGGGGCCGGGTGCGGCGTGGCCGGGTGCGGCGTGTCGGAGCGAGGGCGGCAGCCAGCACGATCAGGGGCGTGAGCACTTCGAGCAGTGCGAGACGCTCCGCATGAACCAGCGCGCGCACCGTGGCGAGCAGCAGCAACATCGTGATGGCGAGGTAGTGGCGCTTTCCCGTGGCCCGCTGATGAAGCATCAGGCAGGCGGCGGCCAGGGGCCCGAACTGCGTCTGCGTGGTTACGCCGGCCACCGGAGTGAGCAGGCGTTTGACCTCCACGATCGCTCCTGCTTCCAGCCGGGTCACGGCGAACAACTGTGCCGGTTGGAGACCGCGCAGTACTCCGATGAGCAGCCATGCGAGGTAGCCGGCGAAGGTCAGCGCGAGCAGCAATCGCCCGGCATGAAGCAGCAGTCGCTGCTGCGCGGGGGACAACTCCACGTACCGGTGGTCCCGCTTGTGCGTCTTTGCGGACGTACCCGCGGAAGCCAGCAGCACACCGGCGACGAACGCCGCCAGCAGCGTGAGGACGAGGACCGCCATGGTGCCGGTGACGAATTTCGGTGTACGCCACCAGATTCGGAAGGACGCATCGCTCACCGAGGCGGCGATCAGTACGCCGGGCACCACGGACAGGGTCACCGGCCACGAGGGTTGCAGCCACCACGAGCCGCGGCGCAGGGCCAGTCGTGTCTGCCGGGGGTCGCTGGTCGAATCCGTTTGATCCGAGCGCTCCTCAAGCGTGCCGGTGATTCGCCCGTCCCTAGACACTGAAGCCTTCCCGGCCCGGCACAGCGGCGGCAGGCAGCCGAAGAGCCCGGGCGGCCGAGGCATCCAGCCGCGCCGCTTCGGCACGCAGCCGCGGCAGGGCCCGGTGCACCTGTCCCCAGTACGGTTCCGGATCTGACTTCAGGGCGTCGACCTGCGCGCGTACGCGCACGGGATCGAAATTGCGCGCGGAATGCAGCCATCGTTCAAGACCCAGGTCGCTGAAGGCGGCCGGGCCCTTGCGCTCGTAGCTCAGATGGATGGCCGGCACGCCTGCCAGCAGGGCTTGCACGGCACCGTGCAGGCGCACCGAGACCACAACCGCAGGCCGAGTGGCGGTGAGAGCGTCCCCGAGCGTCGGCACGCTTCCCTGGGTGAGCCCGGTACTGGCCCAGAATGCCCGGTCGTCATTGTTGCTTCCGACGCATGCCTGTGCGACGGGCAACAGATCCCCACGCCCGGCAGAGGCCTGGAAGAGGGAGCGCAGCGCGTCGGAATAGCCGGAGCGACCGGGCAGGGAACGCGCGGCCACCAGTACCGGTCCGTCCTGCCGGGGCTCGGCCGGAGCGACACCGGCACGGGCCAGCCGCAGCAGCGCCAGATCGGGGAAACGGCACGCGTGCGGCAACAGTCCCAGACTTCTGTCGTCGCGAACGAACACTGACGGGATGTCCAGCAGCCAGCGTCGCAGGAGACGTCCTGCCGGCCCCCGCAGCGGGCCGATGCTGGCGGGCAGGTACAGCGCCGGGACACCGCGCCGGGCCGCCGCGGCGGCGGCCCGCAGCTGACCTCCGTGGGCCAGCATCGTCCGGGCGCCTTCCTCCCACCTTCCGCTGCGCAGAAATCCGCCTCCCACGGCCAGGAGAGCCTCGGCCTCGTCGATCGCGGTACGGACCGGGTGCGCCAGACCGGACAGCAGCGCGGCTGCGCCGAGCACTCGTCGTCCCATGCCGCCGCCCTGGGCATGGGCACCGATGACGTCCGGAAGATCGGAGAAGGAGTCCGCATCGTGCGCCACGACCCGTACCCGGTCGGCGGGGGTACCGAGGCGTTCCAAAAGGGCCAGGGCTTCATCGATGAGAAGTCCGTCCCCAGCGTTGCCCCGGCTGTAGGCGTGCAGCACCACGATCATCGGACAGCCCTCGTACCCGTTCGCCCTCGGCGGGCTCCGCCCCCTGCCAGCTCGACGAACAACTCGTGGTGGGCGGCGGCGGACTTCTCCCAGGAGAACTGACGAGCCCGGGCTCGTCCCGCCTCGCGCAGTCCTGCCAGCCCGGCCTCGTCGGAAAGCAAGCCGCTCAGCGCCGATGCCAGGGCGGCGGGCGAGGGATCAGCCACGGTCAGTGCGGCGTCCCCTGCCACTTCGGGGAGCGATCCGGCCCGCGTGGTCACCACCGGCGTCCCACAGGCCATCGCCTCGAGCACCGGCAGCCCGAACCCTTCGTAGCGGGACGGGAACGCGAACACCTCGGCGGCCCGCATCAGCGGGGCCACCGCCTCGCAGCCGACCGGTCCGAGATACCTCACCCGCGGTGACGTATGAAGTGCCTTGAGGATGGGCCCGGCATCCCAGGCGGGAGCACCGGCCACTACGAGCGGCACCCCGGCCCGTACGAGTCGCGGGTCGTCCATGGCCGCGATCAGCGAAGGGACGTTCTTGCGAGGGTCCAGATTGCCGAGGTAGAGCACGAACCGTTCGGGGAGCGCGAATTGAGCCAGGACAGCGGCGTCGGCCCGGGCGTCGGTGTGGAACCGGGCCGTGTCGACGCCATGAGGGATGACATGGATCCGCTGCGCAGGCACTTCGAACGCCCGCACCAGATCGTCGGCCGAGGAACGCGAGACGGTCACCACCGCATCCGCCAGCCGCGCCAGCCGTCCTGTGCGCGTCTGCCAGATCCGCGCCGCCCCCGGACGTCGGACCGGCAGGTGCAGTGAGGCCGCCCCGTGCACGGTCGCGACCATGGGTGCACTGCTGTGGATCAGTGCGCCGGTGTCGGCGGGGTAGTGGAGGAGGTCGGCGTCACGCAGTGCACAGGGCAGGGGCGAGAGCACAGCGTCTGCGAGGGCGTAGGCCGTGGCGCGGCCGACTCCGGTGAGATTGCCCAGAGTCGGCCACAGAGGCCGGTGCACGACTCCTCGCAGGGCGAGGTGCCGGTAGAGCGTGGTGGCATAGGTGGTGTTGCCGCCCACGTTGTGGGTGAAGACCTTGGAACTGATCGCCACCCGTAGTTGAGACAGTGCTGGTGTCCGAGTGGCCGTCATCGTGTCACCTCGTGGGTACCGAATGGGCGGGCGGGTGGGGCCAAGGGGAGACCAAGAAGGTTCCCGGTCGGGAAGCTGCGCGCGAGTTCGTCGTCTTTCGGCCCCGTTCCACTGGATCTCCGTATCGATGGCAGAGCTGTAGCGGCACATGCTTGCCACGCCATTGATCCGTGCACCCTTTTCGCGTCCCTTCACGCCGACAGACTCTCGGGCTGAAAGCCCGCACGAAACTGAGCATGCTCGGCCATGTGCGGCACTGGCGCGCAACACACTCCCCAGCTGTGGAATCGCCCCCTAATGCCGCATTTTCTCCGCGACTGCGGCTCACGGTCTCCCCGAGTGGACAGCTCCTGAGCCCTCTTCAGCGACGGAACCGGAACACATGATGCTTTTGGGTCACATGCCGGATTCATCACCTCATGTCGTATGGTGGGGCTCTGTTTGCTGGATCCGATCGGGGACGGGAACCTTGGACCTGCGCGACTATCTACGAGTCCTGTCTCGCCGCTGGCGGGCCATCGCCCTGCTGACCCTCCTCGGAGCAGGGGTCGGTGTGCTCACCCCCCACACAGCCACCCCGGAGTACCAGGCCAGCACGGAGATCTTCGTCTCCGTGCGGGAGGGGGCCGACACGCTCCGGCTCGCGCAGGGAAACGTCTTCACCCAGGCCCGAGTTCAGTCGTACGCAGAGGTGGCGGCGAGCCCTCTGGTGACCCGGCACGTCGTGCGGACGCTGCGGCTCGACATGACGCCGACTCAACTGAGCCATCGGATCAGCGCGACCACGCAGCCCGACACGGTGCTGATCCGACTCACCGTCACCGACACCCGGCCGGGGCGGGCTGCCCGGATCAGCGATGCCGTGGCCGATCGCTTCGCCGAGGTGGTCCGCGGCCTGGAGCGCCCGGACGACGCCGAGACGTCACCTGTGCGGCTGACCGTCACCCAGCCTGCCTCCGTGCCCTCCGCGCCCTCTTCCCCGCGCCCCGCCGTGAACCTCGCGATCGGGGTGATGGCCGGGCTGGTCCTCGGGGCCGGTCTGGCCGTGGCAAGGGAGTCGATGGATCGCTCGGTACGCAGCCTTCAGGCTCTGACCGAGTTGCTGGCCGGGTTCGGCGGCCCCCCCGTGCTCGGCAGCATCGCGCACGACCCACGCGCGGGACGCCATCCCGTGGCGGTGCGCGACGACATGCACGGACTGCGCGCCGAGGGCTTCCGGCGGCTGCGCACCAGCCTGCGGTTCGTGGACGTGGACCAGCCCCCGAAGGTCATCGCGGTAACCAGCCCGCTACCCCGCGAGGGCAAGACCAGTGTCGCCATCAACCTGGCCGCGGCCCTGGCCGAGACCGGCTCCTCGGTGTGCCTGGTCGACGCCGACCTGCGCCGTCCCTCCACCGCCCGCACCCTGGGCCTGGTCCGGGACGCCGGGCTCACGACCGTGTTGATCGGCCAGGCCGAGGTGCATCAAGTGCTGCAGTCCGCGGGCTCCTTCTCGATGCTGACCAGCGGCTCGGTACCGCCCAATCCCACCGAGCTGCTGGGCAGCGCCCAGCTGAGGGCCGTGCTGCGCACTCTCGCCGAGAAGTTCGACCATGTCGTGGTGGACACCGCGCCGGTGCTGCCGGTGGCGGACGCGTCCGTGATCGCCTCCGCCGTCGACGGCTACCTGCTCGTGGTGCGGGCTTCACGCACCAGCCGCGACCAGGTCGGCGCCACCCTCCGCACGCTGGAGCACGTCGGCGCTCCCGTGCTCGGTACGGTCCTCAACATGGCGTCGTCGAAGGAGGAGGGCGGCGCGTACGGCTATGCGTACGAATACCGGCCGCAGCGCCAGACAACCAGCCGCTTCTCCAGGCGACGCGGTGGCAAACGCGTGCCGTCCGTCGGTAGCGCTCCCACCCTGCCGACTCCTGGTGGAGAACCGAATGTCCAGGCCGCGGACACGGAGGAGGCACTCGACGGCAAGCCGCGCTCCATGACCGCCGAGCGGAGTCCTCAGCGATGAGTGCCACCGCCGGCTGATCGTGACCGCAGTGGTGGGGCGGATCTTCGATCACTTCGCGCACCCCGTCCCGGCCTCCCGGGACGGGGCAGGTATCGAGGGTGCGGAAGCCTTGTACGTCTCCGGTGGACAGACGAAGTCTGTTGTCGGCCCTGCGGAGGATCATGTTCCGGGGCCGGTGACGGTTCCGTTCGGCTGTCGGCTGTCGCCTGCAGGAACGTTTCAGTAGATCAGGGCCCGGATGAAGTGGGACGGGTGGGACTCGCACCCGCGGGGTGCGGGGCCCCGGTGTGCTTGCCCGGCGCGCTACGCCTCCAGCATCCGCTGCAGAAGATCCCGCAGGGACTCCCGCTCCGCCGTGCTCAACCCCGCCAACGGCTCCCGGGCGAAGTCCAGGGAATCCCGCAGGCTGCGAGCCACCTGCCGCCCCTCCGCCGTAGCCGCGGCCAGCTTCACGCGCCGGTCCTTCGGGTCGGGTCGCCGCTCGACCAGCCCCCGCGTCTCCAGCCGGTCCACGATCCCGGTCACGTTCGACGGCTCGCAGCGGAGTTTCTGGGCGAGGCGGCGCATGGGAAGCGGTTCCAGGGAAAGGAGGCCGAGGAGGCGGGCCTGGGCGCCGGTGAGCGTGTGTTCGGCGGCGGCGTCCTCGTACTCCTCGTGGTAGCGGGCCACCACCGTGCCGATGAGTTCGACGACCTCCATGGTCAGCGGGTCGATGCGGGGGGTCGTCTTCTGCGTGGGCATGGGTTCGAGGCTACCTCTTTACTTGACAACATGAAATATTCAAGCGCATGGTTGTTTCAGGTACTGAAGTAACCGCACGGTATGCGCCACCGCATGCACCACGCACCCGCAGGAAGGCCCACCCCCATGTCCGACACCCCCGCCCTCCCCGCCGCCAGCCGTGAATGGCACCTGCTGAGCCGCCCCGTCGGCTGGCCCAAGGACGAGGACTTCGCCCTGGTCGAGGCGGAGATCAGGCAGCCCGGCGCGGGTGAGGTCCTCGTACGGAACAAGTACCTCTCCGTGGACCCGTACATGCGTGGCCGCATGAGCGACGCGAAGTCGTACGTCGCCCCGTTCGAGCTGGGCAAGGTCATGCAGGGCGGTGCCGTGGGCGAGGTCGTCGCCTCGGCGGCCGAGGGCATCGCCGTCGGCGACCACGTGCTGCACTTCGGCGGCTGGCGCGAGTACGCCACGTTCGACGCCAAGCAGGCCGTGAAGGTCGACCCGGACGCCGCGCCGCTCTCCACCTACCTCGGCGTCCTCGGCATGACCGGCCTCACCGCCTACGCGGGCCTGCTGCGGGTCGGCGCCTTCAAGGAGGGCGACGCCGTGTTCGTCTCCGGCGCCGCCGGTGCCGTCGGCGGCCAGGTCGGCCAGATCGCCAAGCTCAAGGGCGCCTCGCGTGTCATCGGCTCCGCCGGTTCCGACGACAAGGTCAAGCTCCTCGTCGAGGAGTACGGCTTCGACGCCGCCTTCAACTACAAGAACGGCCCGGTCCGGGAGCAGCTCAAGCAGGCCGCCCCCGACGGCATCGACGTCTACTTCGACAACGTCGGCGGCGAGCACCTGGAGGCCGCGATCGGCGCGCTCAACCTGCGGGGCCGAGCCGTGATCTGCGGAATGATCTCCCAGTACAACTCGACCGAGCCGACCCCGGGCCCGCGCAACATGGTCAAGATCCTGCAGAACCGCCTCCGCGTCGAGGGCGTCCTCGTCGGCGACCACTACGACTTCCAGCCCCAGTTCGTCCAGGAGGTCGGCCCCTGGGTCGCCTCGGGCGAGCTCAAGTACCGCGAGACCGTCGTCGAGGGCATCGACAACAACCTGGAGGCCTTCCTCGGCGTCCTGCGCGGCGACAACACCGGCAAGATGATCGTCAAGCTCTGACCTCACCCCCGTGACGAACGCCCGCTCACGTTCGTTGCACACGACGGAGTCCGCACCCCTGGACGTGGGGTGCGGACTCCGTCGTGCGTGCGGGATCAGGTACATGTGCGGGACCAGGCGTATGTGCGGCTCTCAGTGCGCCAGCGCCGCCGTGTGCGCCGCCCGTACCAGCCCCATGTTCTCCGGTGCCGCCCCGCCGGGGAAGGCCATGCGGCGGCGGGTGTAGCCGTAGGCGAGGCCGCTGCGGGGGTCGGCGAAGGCCTGGGAGCCGCCCGCGCCGCTGTGACCGAAGGTGCCGGCGCCGAGGAAGGGGTACAGGTTCTCGGCGGTCGCCTGGAAGCCGAGGCCGAACGCCCTGGGGGCGCGGGCCACGAGGTCATGGCCGATGGAGTGGATCTGGCCGATCTCGCCGATGGTGTCGGGCTTCAGCAGTGGCGGCCGGCCGTCCACCGTGCTGATGGCCGCCGCGTACATCCCGGCGAGCCCACGCGCGGAGCCGACACCGCCCGCCGACGACTGCCCGCTCGCGCGCACGACGCGGGCGTTGGGGAAATCCGTCAGCTCTCCCGGTTCCGGCACCTGGTTGTTGAACGCGATCGACGCCAGTGTGTGCGGGCCGCGCGGTACGGCGTCCAGCTCGGCCTGCTGCGCGGGCGTGGGCGTCATCGGCAGTACGGTCCGGAAGCGGGGCTCGTGCTCGGCCGGCAGCCCCAGGAAGAGGTCGAGGCCGTACGGGGCGCGGACCCGCTCCTCGTACACCGCCTGGAGCGTGCGGCCCGTCGCCCGCCGTACGACCTCTCCGGTGAGCGCCCCGATGACGAGCGCGTGGTAGCCGAAGGCGCTGCCCGGACGCCAGAACGGGCGCTGGGCGGCGAGGCGTTCGGCGATGACGCGGTCGTCCGCCAGCTCCTCCAGTGTGAACCCGGCGTCGGTGCCGATGAGCCCCGCCCGGTGCGCGAGCAGCTCCCGCAGGGTCAGCGCACCCTTGCCCTCGGCCGCGAACTCCGGCCAGTAGTGGGCGACTTCACGGTCCAGCTCCAGTACGCCGTCCTGGACGAGGAGCGCGACGACGAGATGGGCGGCGCCCTTCGTGGAGGAGAACACGCCGTGCAGCGAGTCCCCGTCCGGCCCCCACTCCGTCCCCGGCTCCGTCTCCGCCGCCGGGACCGCCCACAGGTCGACGACCCGCCGCCCGTGCACATACGCGGTCAACTGCCCCTCGTAGTCGGCCCGTTCACCGGCCACGAACACGGCGAACTCCTCGCGCACCGCCTCGAAGCCGTCGGCGACCGTGCCGTGGACGGTGGCCTCCCCTGTCTGCTGCGTCATCGCGCTCCCGCCTGGATGATCGACCGGTGATGGGTGGGTCGGGACACCGTCAGCAACGCCCGGCCCACCTGCGGGAATTCCCCCTTCGGGTGGTCACGGAACAGGGGCTCCGTGCCGAAGAGGACCGCGTTCGGGCCGCTGACGACCGCCGCCCGGCCCGCCGCCGCTGCCGGGCCGCCGGTGCCGTCGTCCAGCGGTCGCCAGTGCCCGGAGACCAGCGGGTTCCCGGTGCCGTACGACTGCTCGACGGTGACGCCGCTGCCGAGATCGGTGAACCATACAGGCGCGTAGACGAAGCTGTGATCCGGCGCGCCACCGGTCACGGCGCCGCCCGAATTCACCACGCGCACCACACCGTTGGCGTCCCCGTTGCCCTGCACCGCCGTCGCCTTCAGCTGCCCGGTGGCCGTGGCGAGCGCGGCGCCGGTCGCGCCCCGGCCGACCAGCCCGTGGCCGGCGAGGAACCCGGTGAGAGCCGTACGGGCGGACGCGTTCAGACCGCCGTACGACAGCCCGGACGACACGAACAGCACATCGGCCCCCGACCAGTCGAAGCCCCCGTTCAGGATCGCCGTCGACACCGGGACCACGTCGAAGCCCATCTCGCGCAGCGCGAACAGCTCGCCCGCCGTGACGGCGGCGGCCACGCGGACCCGGTGCAGGGGCGTGCCCCTGACGTTCCTGGTCGCGTCGAAGGCCACGTCGTACGACCTGGCGAGCGCCTCGGCCTTCCGTCGCGCCGAGGACGGGACGAGCGCGCTGCCGTCGGCCGCCTGCCGTACCGAAACCCCGTCCTTGAGAAGAGAGTTGAGGGCGGCGATCTCCTGCGGGGAGTCGAGGCGGAGGCGCAGATCGCCGCGCGGGGCCACGTGGCCGACGCGGGCGGCGGACGTCACGGGGCGGGCGGGGACGGCAGACGGACGGCCGCTCTTCGCCTCCTCCACGGTCGCTCCCCACAAACGCCCCAAGCTCCAGCCGGAGATGTCGTACATCACCGAGACCTTGTCGCTGATGTCCCGCCCGTCGGCGAGCAGGACGTTGGCCAGCCCGCGCTTGGGCTGGCGCATGTCGACGACGTACGAGCCCTTCGCGTACGACCGCCCGCCGAGCCGGAAGGAGTGGGTCGCGCGCGTCACGCGTACGTCGTTGGCGAGCAGGTGGTCGACGAGCCGCGCGGCGGCCGTGGCGGACCGCTGGCCGCTGCCCGCCGGGATGACGTAGGCGCGCGCGAACCCGGTCGTGTAGACGTCCTCGGGACCGATGCCGGGCACCCCGGGGACGGTCTCCTCGGAGACCGGGACCTGGGCGGCGCCCGTGGCACCACGCCGGAAGACCTCGATCTGGTCGGCGATGAGGGAGGTCCGCTTCTCCCGTACGAAGTCGAGGGTCGCGCGCAGGGCCGCGCCCGCCACGTCCACGTTGATGGCGGAGCGGCGGCGGAGTTCGTCGACCGGCAGCGACTCGTACGCCGCGTTGTTCACCTGGAGCGGGATCTCCACGGTGTGCGCGGCGACCGTGCCGTGGAACGCCGCGTACTGCGGGGTGAAGACCGGCGGCCAGTCGTCCCAGCCCTCCTCCGAGTCGCGGAACGGGATCTGGGCCGGGTCGACGCCGTCCTTCTCGGGCGTGTAGCCGAGCCCGTTGACCGCGGACTCCATGCCGAGGGCGTTGGCGTAGGTGTTCTTCAGAAAGAGGTCGTACTCGTAGTTCTCGCCGTGCGGGGGAGTGGTCGGCTCGATGAGGGTGCCGTTGACGTACCCGTGCAGGTCGAGCATCACGGCCGGCTGCTTGTCGATCTCGATCTGCCGTATCGCCCGCACCTCGGGCTGCGAGGCGGTCACGAAGTCCCGGTTCATGTCGAAACCGTTGGCGTTCGTGCGGGTGCCCGCGATCCGGCCGTCCGGGTTGGCGGTGATGTTGAAGTACAGCCGGGAGTGGGCGAGGAGGTCCGTGGTCTTGCGGTCGGTCGCCGTCGCCAGCCGCTCGATGAGCTTCAGGGACGCGTCCGTGCCCTCCCACTCGTTGCCGTGGATGTTGTTGTTGAAGAAGACGGGCGTCTTGTACGACCTCTTGACGGTCCGGTCCTTGGCCGCCGACTGCGGTGCGCTCTCGATGAGTTCACGCATATGGACCTGGTCGCGGGCCTGGCGCGCGGTCTCCGGGGCGGTCACGGTGACGAGGTAGAGCCGGTTGCCGCCGGCCGACCGCCCGGCTATCTCCACACTCACCCGCTCGCCGAGCTCCTGGAGGGCGTTCAGCTTCGGGGCGATGGCGTGGTACGGGGTGAGGCCGAGCCTGATGGACTTGTCGGCGGGGTTCTCCGGGTCGGGGGAGAGGACCTGTTCGCGGGGGTAACCGCGACCGGAACCGGCCGTGCCGGCGAGGTCGACGACCGGTGCGGTGAGGGCCCGAACGGCCGCGCTCGCGGGGGCCTGGGCGGCGCCCTGCGGGAGGGCCGAGCCCTCCCGGACCGGCGGCCTCGGGTCGGCGGCGCCCGCGGGGTGCGGGGCGATCAAAAGCGACCCCGCGGTGACGGTGACGGCGGCGACGTTGAACAGTGCGGATCTCGGGCCGGGTCTCGGCGGACGCACGCTACCTCCTGGAGTGGGGTTCCTCGGACGTGCCGGTGCGGGTGTCAACCATGGGCGGTCAACCACAGGTGGTCTACATGTTCGACTCCCGGGCAACAAGAGGGCACGGCCGTCACGAACGCGTCGAACGGAACGTGGCCGGGTGCCGGAGAGGGCGTGCTGAGGGCGGTACCGGTCCGGTACGAGGTGAGACTTCGCGCGAGGCGAGGAAGACCCCCATGGCCCCGATCCCGTCGGCGATCCCTTCGCTGATGACGGTGCTGCGACGGACGACCCCAGCGGCTGCGCCCGACCGGGACGGCGGCTGCGCCGGCGTGAGCGCCCCAACGGCCGCCTTGGACCGTCCGCTCCGGACCAGCTGATTCAGACCGGCGCCCCAACGGCCGCCTTGGACCGTCCGTTCCGGACCAGCCGATTCAGACCGGCGCCTTGGACCGTCCGCTCCGGACCAGCCGATTCAGACCGGCGCCCCAACGGCCGCCTTGGACCGTCCGCTCCGGACCAGCTGATTCAGACCGGCGCCCCAACGGCCGCCTTGGACCGTCCGCTCCGGACCAGCCGATTCAGACCGGCGCCCCAACGGCCGCCTCGGACCGCCCGCTCCGGACCAGCCGATTCAGATCGGCGCCTCGGACTGCCCGCTCCGGACCAGCCGATTCAGACCGGCGCCTTGGACCGCCCGCTCCGGACCAGCTGATCCAGACCGGCGCCTTGGACTGCCCGCTCCGGACCAGCCGATTCAGACCGGCGCCTTGGACTGCCCGCTCCGGACCAGCCGATTCAGACCGGCGCCTT
>NZ_JBHVDX010000077.1:28723-40595 GCF_042802555.1 Streptomyces sp. NPDC057474
CAGACCGGCGCCTTGGACTGCCCGCTCCGGACCAGCCGATTCAGACCGGCGCCTTGGACTGCCCGCTCCGGACCAGCCGATTCAGACCGGCGCCTCGGACCGTCTGCCTCGGATCGCCCGCCCGGACCAGCCGTCCCAGACCGCCCGCCCGGACCAGCCGTCCCAGACCGGCCGACCATGACCGCCGATCAAGCCCGAATGACCAAGACCGGACGACCAAGGCCCCTCCCGGGTGTTACGCATCAGGGGTGAAGCCCTCCGACATGTCACGCGCCGCACGCCTGACCGCCCACAGCGCCGTCTCCTCCGCCCTCGCCCTGTACAGCGACCGCGCCTTGGCCGAACTCCTCGACAGGGCAGCCCCGATCGGCTCCGGCATCGGTGGCACGTCGGCGCTGCTGGAGGTCGACGGAACCCCGGTCTTTGTGAAACGGGTGCCCCTCACCGACCTCGAGCGGCGACCGGTGCACGTCCACTCCACGGCGAACCTCTTCCGGCTCCCGCCTTTCTGCCAGTACGGCGTCGGCGCCATCGGCAGCCCCGGATTCGGCGCCTGGCGGGAACTCGCCGTCCACACGATGACGACGAACTGGGCGCTCGCGGGGGAGTACGACGGCTTCCCGCTCATGCACCACTGGCGGGTGGTGCCGGACTGCACGCCCCTCCCCGAGGAACTGGCCGACGTCGAACGGGCCGTCGCCTACTGGGGCGGCGACCCCGGCGTACGCCACCGCATCGAGGCCCGCCAGAAGTCCACCGCGAGCATCGCGCTGTTCCTGGAGTACATCCCGCGGAACCTCCACGAGTGGCTGGGCGAACAGACGGCCGTCGGCGCCGAGACCGCGGACCGGGCCTGCGCCCTGGTGGAGCGGGAACTGGCCGCCGGTATCTCGTTCATGAACGGCCGAGGCCTGCTCCACTTCGACGCGCACTTCCAGAACATCCTGACCGACGGCCACCGCCTCTACTTCGCCGACTACGGCCTCGCCCTCTCCTCCCACTTCGACCTCACCCCGCAGGAGACCGCCTTCTTCGACCGCCACCGCGGCTACGACCGCTGTTACTCCTGCAGCTACTTGGTGAACTGGCTGCTCAAGGACCTGTATGGCTACGACCGGGACGAGCGCGAGGTCCGGATACGTGCGTACACCCAGGGCGAGCGTCCCACCGGCATCCCGGAGGTTGCGGCAGCGATGATCACCCGGTACGCCCCGCTCGCCACGGTGATGGCGGACTTCTTCCGCCGCCTGGGCGAGGAGGGCAGGGAGACGCCGTACCCGCTGGAGGAGCTGCGCAGGCTCGCCCCCTGGCCTAAGGGATAGTGGCAGTTGCCTAAAAGTTTTAGGCAACTGCATAATCGATACCGTCGAACGGAAGGGCGGTGTCACGGTCATGGCGCGCGTAGGGCTCACCCCGGAACGCCTCGCCCAGGCGGGCGCGGATCTGGCCGACGAGATCGGCTTCGACGAGGTGACCGTCTCCGAGCTGGCGCGGCGGTTCGACGTGAAGGTCGCGAGCCTGTACTCGCATGTGCGGAACTCCCAGGACCTCAAAACCCGGATCGCCCTGCTCGCCCTGGAGGAACTGGCCGACCGGGGCGCCACCGCGCTCGCCGGACGGGCCGGCAAGGACGCGCTGGCGGCGCTGGGGAACGTGTACCGCGACTACGCCCGCGTACACCCCGGCCGCTATACGGCGGCCCAGCTGAGACTGGACCCACAGGCGGCCGCGGCCAGTGCGGGCGCCAGACACTCGCAGATGACGAGGGCGATCCTGCGCGGCTACGACCTCACCGAACCGGACCAGACCCACGCCGTCCGGCTCCTCGGCAGCGTCTTCCACGGCTACGTCAGCCTGGAGTCGGCCGGCGGCTTCAGCCACAGCGCCCCCGACTCGCAGCAGAGCTGGGACCGGATTCTCGACGCCCTCGACGCCCTGCTGCGCAACTGGCCCGCCCCTCCACCCCGTTGATCGCCGGGCGAGCCACGCCACGCACCGCCGGACAATCCACCCCCACTGATCGTCAGGTTGAGCCATGCCCACAGAGCACGAGAACCGCACGAACCGCCGGAACCACCCGCAGCGCTCCTGGATCACCACCCCCATCACCGCCGAACTCCTGCGTGGCGCGCTGGAGTTGGAGCGCACCGAGCACGGCATGCTGCCGCACCGGCTGCCCGCCCGGGCCCGTGCCCAGTGCACCGATCCACAGCTGGCCATGGTCGAGTCCCAGCCCTCCGGCGTACGACTGGTCTTCCGCACCCGCGCCACGGCCGTCGAACTGGACGCCCTGCGCACCAAGCGGACCTATGTGGGCGCCCCGCCCCGCCCGGACGGCCTCTACGAACTCCTCGTCGACGGCCGCCTGACCGGCCGGGCGAGCGTGCCGGACGGCAACACCGTGACCGTCGACATGACCGCAGGAACGGCGGAGCACCACCCCGGCCCACCCGGCACCGTGACCTTCACGGACCTCCCCGACGGCCTCAAGACGATCGATATCTGGCTCCCGCACAACGAAACCACCGAACTCGTCGCCCTGCGCACCGACGCCCCCGTCGAGCCGGCCCCGGACCTGGGCCGCAAGGTGTGGCTGCACCACGGCAGTTCGATCAGCCACGGCTCCGACGCCGCCGGCCCCACCGCCATCTGGCCCGCCCACGCCGCCTCCCTCGCCGGCGTCGAACTGATCAACCTGGGCCTCGGCGGCAGCGCCCTCCTCGACCCCTTCACCGCCCGCGCCATGCGGGACACCCCCGCCGACCTGATCAGCGTCAAGATCGGCATCAACCTCGTGAACCACGACGTGATGCGGCTGCGCGCCTTCACCTCCGCCGTCCACGGCTTCCTCGACACCATCCGCGACGGCCACCCCACCGCACCCCTCCTCGTCGTCTCCCCGATCCTCTGCCCCATCCACGAGGACACCCCCGGCCCCAGCGCCCCCGACTTCACCGACCTCGCCGAAGGCCGCCTCCGCTTCCGCGCCATGGGCGACCCGGAGGACCCCACCCCCGGAAAGCTCACCCTCCGAGTGATCCGCGACGAACTCTCCGCCGTAGTGGCCCAGCGCTCTCCCGAAGACCCCAACCTCCACTACCTGGACGGCCTCGCCCTCTACGGCGAACCCGAAGCCACCGCCCTGCCCCTGCCCGACGACCTCCACCCGGACGCCGAGACCCACCGCCACATCGGAGAACGCTTCGCGGAGCTGGCCTTCACAGCGAAGGGCCCCTTCGCGCCCTGAAGGGGCGCGGGGCCGTATCGATATGCGGCTCCGCCGCGTGGGCGCGACCAGCCACCTACAACCCGCACGTAGGCTCCCACCGAAGACCCCCTTCATCCCCTCTCGGTAAAGTGCGCCCCATGCGCGATCTAGGGGTGGGTTTCCAGTACCTCGTCCAGGGCCAGCGATGGGTGGCCAGGCACGGCAAGCAGTACGGCTTCGGCCTGGTCCCAGGCCTGATCACACTCGTCCTCTACCTGGGCGCCCTGGTAGCCCTGGCCCTCTGGGGCCCGGACTTCGTCACCTGGGCCACCCCCTTCGCGGACGACTGGTCCAGCCCCTGGCTCGGCCTCTTCCGCGGCCTCCTCACCGCCGTGCTGTTCGCCCTCGCCCTGGCCCTCGCGGTCATCACCTTCACCGCCGTGACCCTCCTCATCGGCCAGCCCTTCTACGAGAACCTCTCGGAGAAGGTCG
This sequence comes from Streptomyces sp. NPDC057474, assembly GCF_042802555.1. NCBI lineage: Bacteria > Bacillati > Actinomycetota > Actinomycetes > Kitasatosporales > Streptomycetaceae > Streptomyces > Streptomyces sp. NPDC057474. The sequence continues at coordinate 32,424 of NZ_JBHVDX010000077.1, forward strand.
ACCGGGACGTCTCACCGGACGGCACCGCACCGGAGTCCGGCCTGCCGCTGTGGCAGGAGTTGTGGCTCTCGGCCCGCGACAGCCTCCGTATCGTCGTGCGGGCACTCCTGTGGGCCGTACTGCTCTTCGCCCTCGGCTTCGTCCCGTTCATCGGCCAGACGGTCGTCCCCGTGATCGGCTTCTTCGTGACGGGCTTCTTCCTCACCGAGGAACTGACCGCCGTCGCCCTCCAGCGCCGCCGCGTCGAACTCCGCGACCGCCTCGCCCTCCTGCGCTCCCGCAAAACGCTGATCTGGGGCTTCGGCACCCCGCTCGCCCTCGCGTTCCTGGTGCCGGTCGTCGCCGTCTTCCTGATGCCGGGCGCGGTCGCGGGCGCCACCCTCATGGCCCGCGACCTGCTGGGCGAGGAGACGACCGGCGAGGACGAGCGAAACCAGGTCCCCCATCCGAACCCCATGTTCCGGAAGCCCGAAATCGGCGCGTGAACGAGATCGGACACGGATCCTGTCCGTGGTCCGATCCGGGCGGGCGGAGCCCCTCACGGCCTGGTCCGTGGCACGGCCAGAGGCAACGGGGAGGCCCTGAACCATCACTGCGGTGCAGCAGGGGCCCCGCACGCCGGCAGCGCATCCCGTGTCCCGGATGGCACCGAGACGCTACCGGCCCGCTACCCGGCCCAGCCCAGACCGTCGCAAGCCTGGAAGCCGACCATCACGCGACCGAGCCATTGATCGCCACGGCCACGATCGCCCGCACCTGCGCGATGATGTCCAGCCGGTTCCGTACGAACTCGGGATCGGTCACCGTCCCGGTCGCCGGATTCGTGTTGCCCGCCCCGAACTGCAGGACGGGCGTGTGCACATGGCCGCCCGGCAGGGAGGCACCCAGGCCCAGCCGGTCGCGCAGGAGCGTCGCGCGGTAGGCGATCTCGTTGGAGAGATAATCGCCGCCGCCCCCGGCCCGCGCGGTCGATCCCGGGGTAGGCCCGTCAGGCCGTACGACCGCCGACGTGCCGCCCGCCGGGATCTCGGTCACGCTCGTGTTGTCGTACACCGGGAAGCGGCCCGTGTTCGCGGCGACGATGTCCGCGTACGGCAGGGTCGTGGACGTCCACTGGGGCTGGGTGGCGGGATCGGTCACCGGTATGGTCTCGGTGCGGCCGATGGTGTCGTTGTCGGCGAAGCCGCCGCGCCAGGCCCCGTTGGTCCGCTCGACGTCGAAACGGCCGACCCGGCCCTGGCTGACGGTCGCGAAGAGATCCACCCGGGGCAGCTGCCCCCGGAGCGTGCGCTCGACCGTGCCGTCCGCGAAGTCCTGCCAGCGGACGGGGAAGACGGCTGTCTCGATGCGGGCGGGCCCGTCGGCGGTCCGGATCACCGTGCCGTCGAGGGCGAGGGCCGTCGCCCCGGACGGGTTGGAGATCCGCACGTCCCGGTCCAGTGTGAACGGATCGAACCCGGTGACGAGAATCCGCTTCACGCCCTTGCCGCCGTGCGGGTACCGAATGGAGTCCTGCCCGCGCGAAGCCCGCTCCAACTTGCCGAGCAGTGCCTCTCTCTGACGATCACTCAGCTGGAACCCCGGCTCCCACCCGCGCACTTCCCGCGTCATTCCCAACCGCGCCCAGTACAACGGCCGGTCGTCGTCCCGGCTCAGATCCCCGCTCACCGGACCCCGCCCCTGCGCCCGGTCCACCGCCCGCGTCCACAGCCGAGCACCCTGCCGTACGACGATCCGCTCGGCCTGCGCGTACGACCGCGCCCCGTCCAGCGACCGCCCGAACTCCGGTGCCACGGAGTCGAATCCGGACCGCCGCAGGATCTCCTGAGGCACGGCCCGGTCGAGCCGCTGCTCCTCGACGGTGGGGGCCGCCGCCGAAACGGCCGATGTCGAGGCCGAGGCGGAAGCAGCGGCGGAGGCGGAGGTGGGGGCGCAGAGACCGGCCAGCAGGGCCGCCAGCCCTATCGTCGCTCCGCGTGCTCGTCGAGAAGTCGGTGAAGTCGGTGAAGTCGGTGAAGTCAGTAGGGAAGCCAAGGGAGTTCGGGTCCTTCCGTCGCTGTCGTGCCGTGGGGGTGTCGCTCCGGACGGCGGCAGTATCGCGTGACGGAAGGGGCGCACGCCATGCCCTACGACTCAGATGACGGCACCTCGCCCTCGCCCAACAACGCCAAGAAGTCCCGGAACGCCCCCGGCATGTCCACGACCCCCGGGTCCAGCAGCCACTGGTACTGCAAGCCGTCCATCACGGCCACCAGCAGCGGCGCCGCCCGCTCGGGCGTGAGCCCGCTCGGCAGCCGGTCGCCGTACTCGGCGCGCAACACCTCGGCCATGGCCCCCCGCACCCGCCCGTACCGCTCCGTGAAGAACTCCCGCGCGGGATGCCCCTCGGTGACACTCTCGCCGAGCAGCGCGGAGAAGGTCTGCACGATCCCGGGCCGCATGCCGTTGTACTCGACGAGGGAGCCCAGCAGATCGAGCCGCAGTGGGCTGTCGGGCACGGCGTCCCACCGGTCCCGTTCCTTGAGGACGGCGACGAGCAGCGCGTCCTTGGTGGGGAAGTAGTGCAGCAGCCCCTGCTGGGTGAGCCCGACGCGCTCGGCGACCGCGGCCATGCTCGCGCCCCGGTAGCCACGCTCGGCGATCACCTCCAGCGCGGCCTGCACGATCTCGGCGCGCCGCTCCTCACCCCTGACGCCCCTGGTCCTGCTGGTGCCGCTCATGCCGTCACCGTACGGCATCCGATGCCACCGAACAGCGAGAAATATAACGTCAGGATAACGAAACCTACCGCTCTACAGGTAATGGATGCACGATGGGCGGACGAACCGGACTCGACGAGGAGGCACCGCGATGACGGCAACCCCGGGTACCCACCCCACCCCGGCCGACGAGGCGCGCGAAGCGGCCGTGGAGAAGGCCCTGACCAGGCTGGACCTCGACGCCAAGGCGAGGCTGCTCTCCGGCCAGGACATGTGGACCCTGCCCGCGCTCCCCGAGATCGGCCTGGACTCCCTCGTCATGTCCGACGGCCCGATCGGTGTACGCGGGGTGCGCTGGACCGCCGACGACCCGTCCGTCGCGCTGCCCTCGCCGACCGCCCTCGCCGCCACCTGGGACCCCGAACTCGCCCGCCGGGCAGGCGTGTTGCTGGCCCAGGAGGCCCGCCGCAAGGGCGTCCACGTCCTCCTCGCCCCCACGGTCAACCTGCACCGCTCCCCACTGGGCGGCCGGCACTTCGAGGCGTACAGCGAGGACCCGTACCTCACGGGTGAGATCGGTTCGGGCTATGTGACCGGCGTGCAGTCCGGCGGAGTCGGCACCACCGTCAAGCACTTCGTGGCCAACGACGCCGAGACCGACCGCTTCACGGTGAACAATCTGGTCTCCGAACGCGCCCTGCGCGAGCTGTACCTGGCCCCCTTCGAGGCGATCGTGGCGAACGCCCACCCCTGGGGCATCATGACCGCCTACAACACGGTCAACGGCACCACGATGACCGAGCACCGCTACCTCGTGAACGAGGTCCTGCGCGGCGAGTGGGGCTTCGACGGCTTCAACGTCTCCGACTGGCTGGCCGCCCGCTCCACGGCAGACGCCCTCACCGGCGGCCTCGACGTGGCCATGCCCGGCCCGGTCACCGTCTACGGCGAGGCCCTGGCGACCGCCGTCCGCGCCGGTGAGGTCGCGGAGTCCGAGGTCGACGAGGCGGTCCGCCGGGTCCTGCGTCTGGCCGCCCGCGTCGGCATCCTGGAGGGCGCCGACCCGGTGGTCACCGAACTCCCCGCCCCTGTCGACGGCGAGGCCCTGGCCCGAGAGATCGCCCGCCGCTCCTTCGTCCTGGTCCGCAACGAGGTACGGGACGGCCGGGCGACGCTGCCCCTGAAGCCCGGCGCGACGGTCGCGCTCATCGGTGCCGCGGCCCGCGACGCCCGTGTCCTCGGCGGCGGCTCCGCCACTGTCTTCCCCTCCCGCGTCGTCTCCCCCCTCGACGGCCTCACGGCCGCCCTCCCCGAAGCCGGCCTGACGTACGCCGTGGGCGCGGACCCCAACGAGGAACTGGCGATCGCGGACAAGGGATTCACCCTCCGCGCCGTCTGCCGCGACAGCACCGGCACGGTCCTCGGCACCGGCTCCGTTCCCAGCGGCCAGCTCCAGTGGGTGGGCACGGACCTCCCCGACGGCGTCACCTACGCCACCCTGCACACCGTCGAGCTGACCGGCACTTTCATCCCGCGCGAGACCGGTACGCACACCTTCGGCATCAAGGGCCTCGGCGCCTTCACCCTCACCGTCGACGGCACGACCCACTTCGACGACGCGCAGACCACCGACACGGACGACCCCTTCGTGTCGTTCTTCGGCGCCCCCGTCCCCCAGGCCCAGGTCGAGCTGACGGCGGGCACCCCGGTGCCGGTCTCCCTCACCTACGTCGTGGAGCTCCCCGCCGACGCCCCGTTCACGATGATCGCCTTCTCCCTGTGCCACCAGGAGCCGCAGCGCGACCCCGACGACCTGATCGCCGAGGCCGTCGACGCCGCCCGCGCCGCCGACACGGCCGTCGTCGTGGTCGCCACCACCGACCGCGTCGAGTCCGAGGGCTTCGACCGCAAGGACCTCCGCCTCCCCGGCCGCCAGGACGACCTGGTCCGCGCCGTGGCCGCCGCCAACCCGGACACCGTCGTGGTCATCAACGCCGGCTCCCCGGTGGAACTCCCGTGGCGCGACGACGTCGCCGCCGTCCTCCTCACCTGGTTCCCCGGCCAGGAGGCCGGCGCCGCCCTCGCCGACGTCCTCACCGGCACCCACGAGCCCGGCGGCCGTCTCCCCACCACCTGGGGCTCCCTTCCGGACGCCCCCGTGACCCAGGTCGTCCCGACCTCCGGTGAACTCTCCTACGACGAGGACGTCTTCATCGGCTACCGGGCCTGGGACAAGCACACCGCGACCCCCTCGTACCCCTTCGGCCACGGCCTCGGCTACACCGACTGGACGTACGAGTCCATCGACGTGACGGGTGCGACGGCGACGGTACGCATCCGCAACACGGGCGCACGCGAAGGCCGGGAGACCATCCAGCTCTACCTGGCCCCCACGACCCCGGCCGACAACCGCCCGACCCGCTGGCTGGCAGGTTTCGCGACGGTGGCGGCGGCCCCCGGCGAGACGGCGGAGGCGGTCATCGAACTCCCGCGCCGAGCCTTCGAGATCTGGGACGAGACGACCAACTCGTGGGCGTACGTGCAGGGTTCTTACGACGTGGAGGCGGGCCGCTCGATCGAGGACCGCCGTGTGACGGCGACGATCGAGGCATAGGGACCGGCAGCTCCGTCAGGGGCGCGGGGCTGTGTCCATGTGCGGCTCCGCCGCGTGAGCGCGACCAGCCCCACGCACCCGCGCCCGACCGAACTACGAACGCACCCCGAAGCCATAGACCGTCTCCGACCGATAAACCGCCCCCGGCCGCAGCTCCGTACGAGGAAACTGCGGCCGGTTCGGCGAATCAGGAAAGTGCTGCGTCTCCAACGCGATCCCATCCCCGGGCCCGAACGCACCCTCCAGATGGTCCGCCGTATAGAGCTGCATCCCCGGCTCGGTCGTCGCCACGCTCAACACCCGCCCCGACCCCGGCTCCCACAGCTCGGCCACCACCTCGGCGCCCCCCGTAACCCCCTTGTCGAGCACGAAGTTGTGGTCGTACCCACTTCCCACCTTCCGCGCCACCCGGAAGTCGAACCGAGTCCCTTCCACATCCGCCAGTTCACCCGTCGGAATCAGATCCGCGTCCACCGGCGTGACCCGCGACGCGGCGATCCGCAGCTCGTGCCCACCCGCGCTCCCGGCCCCGGCCCCCGCCAGATTCCAATAAGAGTGGTTGGTGAGGTTCACGACGGTCGGCGCGTCGGTGACCGCCTCGTACGCGATCCGCAGCGCACCCCCGTCCTCGTCCAGCGTGTACGTGGCGGAGACCTCGAGCCGCCCCGGGAAGCCCTCCTCCCCGTCCGGACTCACCCGCGACAGCCGTACGCCGGCCGCGCCCTCGACGCCCTCCGCCTCCCACACCCGCTTGTCATAGCCGAGCGGTCCACCATGCAGCGAGTTCGGCGGGTTGTTGCACTCCAGCTCGTACGCTCGCCCGTCGAGGGTGAACCGCCCCCCGGCGATCCGGTTGGCGTAACGGCCGATGAGCGCCCCGAAGAACGGCCCTTGATTCCGGAGGTACCCGTCGAGGTCGGCGAACCCCAGCACCACATCCGTCGCCCGCCCCTCCCGGTCGGGGACCTCGACGGACTGCACGATCCCGCCGTACGTCAGGATCCGCACCCGGGTGCCGCCCCGCTCCAATGTCCAGCGATGAACAGCCGTGCCGTCGGAAAGTGTGCCGAAAAGTTCGCTCATGAGCGAAACCCTAGGCCACGGAATGACCCTGGGTCACGGCAGAACCCCAGGTCACGACTCCTCCTCGCTGATGATCCGGTACGCGATCTCGGCCAGCCGGGCCTGCCCGTCCACGCTCGGATGGAACCAGTCCCACTGGCTGAGCTGGGTCTGCCCGAAGCGGTAGTCGAAGACGGCGTCCCCGTCGTACCGGCAGTACCGGTCCTCGGCGCACACCTCGTGCAGGACGTCGTTGTACGCCTCCACCCGGTCCTGGACGGTGTCGCGCCGCTCGGTGGCCGCAGCGGTGAGGAGGTCGGGTTCGGCCAGCATGGACGGGCAGATGCCCAGCTTCCAGACCTGCTTGCCGACCGGGTTCGTACGGCCCTCGGACCACAGCCGCTTCAGGTCCGGCACGCTCGCCACGAAGACCTGCGCCTTGGGCAGGGTGTCCCGGAGGGTGGCCATCGCGTCCTTGAAGTCGGCGCGGAAGTCGGCGACCGGAGTCATGTCGGCGGCGGTCGCGCGGCACGCGTCGTTCGCGCCGATCATCACCGTGACCAGCTCCGGCTTATGGGTCACCGCCCGCGCCACCTGGCTCGGCAGGTCGGCCATCCGGGCCCCGGTCACCGCGTAGTTCCAGCTCCGCTGGGCCGCGCCGGCCGCGCCCAGCAGTCGTACGGCGAGACTGTCGACCGAGGCGTCGCTGCCGGTCGCCCAGGACGCCTCGGGGCAGTCGGAGAGCACCTGGCACGCGTCGAAGCCGCGGGTGATGGAGTCGCCGACGGCGGCCAGGGACTCGGGGGTGCTGTCCCAGGCGGGGGTGGGGGTCGGCGACGCGGAAGGCCTGGCCTTCGACTCCGTCCCCTCGGGGCCGGGGGAGTCGCCACCGGTGGCGTCGCAGCCGGCCACGGCCAGCAGGACCGCCGTCAAGGCCACGCCGAACACCGCCCTCGAACGGTGGCGTCGCTTCCGCATCCCGTGGTCCCCTCGTCGGTTCTACACGTGCAAGTTCCCACCCATGACAACGCGCGAGAGTTCCCGACACGGGAGACCGAGGGGAACGGTGCGGCGAAAGGTGCAACTGTTCCGTACCGCACAAGCGTCCCCTCGGGTGAAACCCGAGTTGTTCCTGGCACTGGCTCCGACGGTACGTCACACTCCTTGCCCCACCGCACGGTAGCCTCGCCACGTGGCCGCGTCGCCACTGCCGATCCGTCGAATCGCAAGATGTCCTGCTCTGTGGAGGCCCCCGGTGACGACACGTGGAGTCCTGTACGTGCACTCCGCGCCGCGTGCGCTGTGCCCGCACGTCGAGTGGGCCGTCGCGGGTGTTCTCGGGACGCGCGTGAACCTCGACTGGATCCGGCAGCCGGCCGCCCCGGGCACCTGGCGCTCCGAGTTCTCCTGGCAGGGCCAGGCCGGCACCGCCTCCAAGCTCGCGTCCGCGCTGCGCGGCTGGCACCTCCTCCGCTTCGAGGTCACCGCCGAGCCCTGTGCCACCGCCGAGGGCGAGCGCTACAGCTGCACCCCCGACCTCGGCATCTTCCACGCCGTCACCGGCATTCACGGCGACATCCTCATCCCCGAGGACCGCCTCCGAGCGGCCCTGACCCGCTCCCAGCGCGGCGAGACCGACCTGGAGGCCGAGATCGCCAAGCTCCTCGGCAAGCCCTGGGACGACGAGTTGGAGCCGTTCAGATACGCGGGAGAGGGCGCGCCGGTCCGCTGGCTCCACCAAGTGGTGTGACGGCTGCTCAGCACACGTGAAGGGCCCCCACCGGACGGTGGGGGCCC